>CAXNEV010000023.1:0-16246 GCA_964200925.1 Candidatus Latescibacterota bacterium
GAGCACGGCGCGTATGACAGTGTCGGGCTTGCTGCGGATGTGATGGTTAACGGTGCAGGCGGTGGAATGGCTGACAACCACGGGCTGAGTGGAAATTTTGGCGGTGTCGAGGCAGGTTTGCCAGCCGGTGTGGGCCAGGTCGATGAGGATACCGAGGCGGTTCATTTCTTTCACCACCGCATGGCCAAAATCGCTCAAGCCCGCATTGGCGGGTTCGGCGCACCCATCGCCAATGGGATTGCGGCGGTTGTAGGTGAGGTGCATCATGCGAGCACCCAGTTGGGCAAAAATGCGGATGTAGCGCAGTTCTTCCATCGGGTTGGTTTGATCGCCGCCGAGGGGAATGCCATTGCAGGTGAGGTAGGTGCAGTGTTTGCCCTCCTGATGGGCAATTTCAATGTCATTTGGCGTGGGTGCTCGCAGCATAAAATCGGGCATGACATCGGTGACATAGGTGTGGCGGGCCAGGCGTTTGATGAGGCGCAGGGGGTCATTGCCTTCTTCACCGGCATTTTGAAACGTGCAAGTCACACCAGAGGCTTGCCAGGCTTCCTGATATTCCTGGCGCAGTTCGGGAGTGAGTGCCCAGCGGGTCATGCCCATGTCTTCGGTGAGGTCTTGCAACTCCCGGTCAGAAGCACCGGCATCTATGGCGGCATTGACTTCATCGGGATCAACCGGAGAACGCAGGCCCAGGCCGTAGGATTCGATGACGAGGGCGTTTTTGTGCAGTTCAAGGCCGTAGTCAAGGTCGCGTTGTGTGGGTTTGAGAATGCTCAAGGCCATGTCGCGGGCCGTCTGGATGTTTTCGTTCATGGGAATGTCCTTTTTCATTTTAAAAAGAGGACGGCGAGTCATTCGAGCATTTCGCCTTCTTTTGTAGTTCCAAATGGTTTTTGTTTATGAAACGTTCACTTTTACCTGTGCCGTGGCGGTGCGGTCATTTTTGCCGGTGCGGGTGACGGTGACGATGTAACAACCTGGTTTGTCGTAAACATGCCAGCGTTCGTCAAAGTCGGTGTCGGTGGCCGCAGGGACGCGGGTTTTGGTATCGGAGCGCGAAGTGGCGGTGGTGCCATCGCCGAAGTTCCAGTGTTCGAGACCGCTTTTGTTGTCGGCAAAAGGACCGCGAAAGAAAGTGCGCACTTTAAACGCGATTGGCTGGCCGGGGCGCAGGTTGTTTGTGGGAAAATAGGTCAGGTGCATGGACGGTGGCGTTTTATCGGGGGAAGCGTCTTTGGGCATGATGTAAACGGGACAGAAATCGATGTCGGTTTGACCGCGTGCATCGGTGACGGTGAGGCATTCGGAATAAAGACCTTCGCGATCATATGTGATCGTGGCTTTGGGGCCCTTCACAGTTTGTCCGGTGTGGAGTGTCCACTGGTAAGATGTGATGGCAGAACCATCACAGATGGATCGAGAGCCGTCGAGTGTCAGGGGTTCGCCCACAGCGGCCACGCGGTGTGGGCGGGCACAGGCGAGCAAAACACCGGGGTGTTCATGCAAATAAGATTCCACCAGGAAGGGATAACCTTCGACTTGGCCGTCGCACCCGCTGGGCTGGGGCGATGTGATGCCAAAGTGCAAATGGCTCCAGCCGCCAGAGGCGCCTTCTTTGCCGAGGATGCCGATCCAGTCGCCGGGGTTAACGCGTTCGCCGAGGACGATGTTGGGGGCGATCATGTCGAGGTGAGAGTAGAGGAAGTACCATCCGGCATCGTCTTTGACAACAACGCGGTCGTAGCGAATGAGGTGTTGGGCATCGATGCAATTTTCACCGTGGACAACAACCAGGCCGCCGCGTGCGGCAATGATGGGCACGGCTTTGTCGTGGCCGCCAATGTCCATGCCATAGTGGTGATAGATATAACCATTGGGATCTTGTGGGGGCAGTTCGCCGCCATCGACATAGGTGCGTTCGTTGGCCATCTGGGTCATAGTGGCAAACCACGTTTGTTTGGCCGGATAAACAAGGGGTTCGGGGCCAAACAGAGGATCGCTGGGTGCCCAGCAACGGATGCGGGCGTCTTTGTCGAGTGCATACACATCGAGATGTTTGCCAACGGCCAAGGCGACACCGCGCGTGACCGAACAGCCGATTTTGACACCGTTGACGATCTGGGGCATGTGATAGAGGCCCGCCGGAATTTCGGCCTGTTCACCATTGATGTTGACAAGGATACTGGGAAAACGGATGAGGCCGCGCACCGAGCAGCGGGGTTCGCGCACTTCCAGTAACTGAATGGTGTGCGTGCCAGTGGACAGGGTGAACTGGACTGTTTCATGGAGGGCCAGATCGAAAACGTGGCCGCCTTGTGGGGTCTGGGGTGTCATTGTGTGCTCCTTTACTCCGGGCCAAAAGGAAAGGTGTCAATGTCGTTTTTGATGGCGTCGAGCAAAAACGATATTTCGCGTTTGTCCTGATCGTCGAGTGCGGCGGTGCGGTTGGGGGCGCGTTCGATGGTGTTGCTGAACACCCCCCGGCGTTTGAGCATGTAGCGCATAAAAGCATGGGTTTCGAGGTTGAGCAACGGCAATATTCTGCGGTGCAGAGCACGGGCTTCGGTTTCGTTGCCCGCCCACCACAGGTTGACGATTTTGGTGAGCACATCGGCCAATTCACAAGCGGGCATACAGCCATTGGCCCCACGGCGCAATTCGTCGGGCAAATTTTTGCCACCCGCGCCGCCGAAGATGGCTTTGACGCGATTGCCAACCATATTATAGACTTCCGTGATGTGGCGCGGGCCGGGCGGGCGTTCTTCTTTGACATATTCAATTTTCGGAATTTCATCGACGAGCTGGGCAATTTGTGCGCCGGTGAGCGGGGTATATTGGCCGCCGGCATTTTGCACCATGATGGGGCCGTCAAAAACATCGGCCAGCCGACGGTGCATGTCCATGGCCTGTTCGGCGCTGGCTCCCACAGGGGGCATGGCGATGATGGCATCGGGTTGGGCTTTTTGGGCGGCGCGTGCAAAGAGGCATGTTTGATGAATGGAAACGCCCGAACAGCCAAAAACAACGGGCAGGCGTCCATTGACTTCTTCAAGAACGGCGTCGAGGTTGCGAATGCGTTCGTCTTCGCCGAGGTGATAAAATTCGCCGACCATAACGGGCCAGACAATGCCGTGTTGTTTGCTTTCGCAGCAAAAATTGGCCACAGCGCGCAGATCGGCGGTGTGGATTTCGAGGTCTTCGGTGTAGGGCGTTGGCAATAATCCAAAAAGGCCTTTGAGGATTTCGAAACGAGGCATGGGGGATTCCTTTCGGTTTGCAGAAGATGGAAAGATGCGTTATTGTGGGAAAAAGCGGTCGCGGGTCAAAAGACAAAGACAGTCACGGGTCGTGAGTCAAAAAACCATGCCAACAGGGTGAAGTAGGTGACTCTGGATTCTGGACTTTAATATAGCGTGTGAGGAGGAAGGAATAAATGGTTTCTTGATCTGCCTGTTCAAGGAGGTGGCATTGTGAAGATTGAACGCATTGAACCAACGATAGTGAGTGTGCCCTATACCCATCGGGAGACGAGTTCGCGAATTAAGCGCGATGGCGTGACGGCGGTGGTGGTGAAGGTGACGACAGATGACGGATTGGTGGGCTGGGGCGAGAGTTGTCCGGGGTCGAATGTCGAGAGTGTGTACGAGGTGGTGAAGTCGGCAGATCCGATTTTTCGGGGTTATGATCCGTGGGCGAGAGAAAAAATAACATCGGATTTTTTTGGGCCGGCACACTGGTATAACCGGGAGATGACGGGCAATTTTGCATTTGCGGGCATTGATATGGCGCTGTGGGATTTGTGTGGCAAGGCGTGTGGGCAACCGGTGTATAACCTGCTTGGGGGATTGTGCCGAAAAGAGGTGGATTATTTTTATTATCTGGCCTATGGCAAAGCGGAGGATGTGGCAAAACAAGCGCAAGACGGCGTGGCAAAGGATTATACGGTTTTTTATGTGAAGGTGGGCATTGATTTTCAGGCCGAGTTGCAAATGATCGCGGCTTTGCGCGAGGCGATTGGGCCTGCGCGAAAGATTCGGATTGATGCCAATGGGTCATGGACGTTGAATGAGGCCGTGCGGTATCTGACAGCTTTTGATAAATACCGGATTGATTTTGCCGAGCAGCCCGTGTGGCCCGATCCGATTCGCAATATGGCAGAACTGCGGCAGCGCACACCGGTGGCCTTGTCGGCCAATGAGGGGCTGTGGCGCGTATCTGATGTTCACGAGGTGATTCATCAGCGGGCCGCCGATGTGTTGTGTTTTAGCAGCAACTGGGTGGCCACATTGGGACAATTTTATCGGTTGAGCCATCTGGCACACTTGGAAGGGATGACGGTGTGCAAACACACACACGGCGAACTGGGCTTGATGGCCGCGGCGTCTCACCATGTGTGTTTGACGATTCCGAACTTGGTGGATGGCAATCAACAAACCGCGCAGATGATGGCAGATGATATTGTGACGGAAACATTGCCAATTGCAAACGGCCCAACCTGGGGTGTGCCCGACGGGGTGGGACTGTGCGTGAATGTGGATGAAAAAAAGGTGGCCAAATACCATGAGGTGTATCGGGAACGGGGACAGTTTTTGCCGTATCAGGCAGAGATGTTTGACAGGTGAAAGGAGGAAAAAATGGCTGACTATTTTGTTAAACGTCCATTAAAGCGCCCTCCGATTCATCTGGGTGAAATTTTGCGGGAGGTTGTGCTGCCAGCACTCTCTTTAACCATCAGTGAAGCGGCGGAGCATCGGGGTTGCGTGATATAGGCGGATTAGAATCAGCCATTGCGCAACCCCGAATGACTTTTAAATTTGAGAATGGTCAAGCAACGATTGTTAACTATGAGGACTATCACTAATGCCGATGCATAATCCGCCACATCCTGGAGAATTTATCAAAACAATATACGTTGAGCCGTTTAATCTGAGTGTACGTAAAGTCGCAGAAACGCTCAATGTTTCTCCTTCGACGCTCAATCGGTTGTTAAACGGTAATAGCAATATCTCCCCCGAAATGGCACTGCGTCTTTCAAAGGCCCTGGGTCGCAGCCCGGAAAGCTGGCTTGCGATGCAAGATCAATACGATCTGTGGCACGCCAAAAAAAAGATCAATCTTGCAGCGGTTAAGAAACTTGTCATGGAAGCGGTGTAGAAGAAAAAAATGCACCTCCAATTACATCGCTGGCGAAAAACCGCTTTCATGCGTCGGATAAATTTCACCAGATGTACAAAGCCGCTCTGCAAAAGAGCGGTTTTTTTGTTGAACAATCCGTTTCCTGTTGTATGATCCTCCCCGTCAGTTTATCCCGCGCAGAAATAAGGTGAAATTTTTAAATTTCGCCTTATTTTTTGATGGGCATGGTGATGTGCTGAAAACACAGGGTTGAACTTTTTAAATCTTCTGGAGGTGATGTGATGGAAAAGTGGATATTTTTGATGTCGGTCATCGCGTTGTTGATCCCGTCGCGGGCTAATAGTGAACCGGGCAACCTGTCTGCAAAATTTCCCAAGCGCCATCCGTATTTGAAAATCACGACCGATGAAATTGCGCAGGTTCATGCGCGGGTTAAAACAGAACTCTGGGCAAAAGAAACGCTGGATCGCATTTTGAGTGCGGCCAACCGGGTGCTTGAAACGCCGCCGGAAATTCCCGAAGGCGTCAGTGCGGATCATCGGCGGGTTTCGGGTGCGGTTGAAGATGTGGCCCTGGCCTATGCACTGTCGGGTGAAGAACGCTATCTCGATTATGCCCGCAAGGTGCTGCTGCATTATGCCGACGTTTATCCCACCTTTCCACTGGTGAATCATGGTCGGAGCCGGTTGACAGCTTCGTCGTCTCTGTATGAATCCCGGTGGTATATTCCCCTCGTTTATGCATACGATTTATTATATGAATCGCTGTCTGCCGAAGAACGGACGCGCATAGAAACAGGTATTGTGCGACCGGGGCTGGATTGTTTTGTCGTTTGGGATTATGCAACCGATCCACGGTCTTCGGACTGGCATTTTCGGTGTTATAATTTTCAGGCCTGGCATCTGGCGGCCATTGGCCTGGCGGGATTTTGTTTGCAGGATCAAAAGTTAATCGATTATGCGCTGAACAGCCCGTTTGGCTATCGGCACCAGATCGGGCACGACATTCGCGACGACGGTTTTTTCTGGGAACGGGCGCTGGGGTATCACCAGTTCACATTGTCGGCTTTTTTAAACCTCACAGAAGCTGCCTATCGGTGCGGGGTGGATCTTTATTCTCTATCGGTTGATGACTCATTTGGCCCGTCGGATGAGGTGAAAGAACTCAACTATCCGGTCGATGGCGACAACGGCCCCAAAACTTTGAAGATGATGTTTGATGCGCCGTTTTATTATCCGTTTCCAGACGGCAGTTGTGCGCAAATCGGCGACAGCGGTACACAGACGTTTCGCGGAAGCCCAATTTATCGCATTGGGTATGTTCGATACCAAGATCCCAACTACGCGTGGCTGATTGCACACAAAGGTTATAACCCGGATTTAACGGCGCTCATTCACGGGTTGCCCGAAGGCGGTGTTGCTGCGCCTGTGATTGGCACGCGACAATTTGCCAACACGGGAAAAGCCGTGCTGGGCAGCACGTTGTATCCGGCAACGGGATATGCGATTTTGCGCCAGGACGAAGCGGATACGGCCGCGACCTGTGCGTTTTTGAACTATGGGCCTTATGGCGGGGGGCACAGCCATCCCGACCGGTTGAACATGGTGCTTTATGCACACGGCAAGCAGTGGATTCGCGATTTTGGCAGTTTCAGCTACAACGGGCATCCGATGAAACTCAAGGGTGAGTGGACGGCACAAACCGTGTCGCACAGCACGCTGGTGGTTAACGAGATCAGCCAGCATCCGCAGGGAAATGGAGACAGTTCATGGCCCACCGACAACATCGCCCATCCTGCTATGGGAACCCTTCGGACCTTTGCGGTTGATTCGCTGCTCAAGGTTGTGCGCGCATCGTGTGACCGCGTGTATGAGGGCATGACGCTGGATCGCACATTGGTGCTGTTTGACGGTCTGGTTGTAGATCTGTATCGGGTTCAAAGCGATGTTGCACACCAGTATGACTGGGTTTTGCATGTCGATGGTGATCCCGATGCGGTTTCTGTTGCTCTGACCCCATTGGAAGGCCCGCTGGGGCAGCGGTGTGGGTATCAGCATATTCAAGATGTGGCGCGAGCCGATGTGGATGGGGATTGGACGGCCGGTTGGACAGACAACGAGGGGCGACGGTTGCGCGTGACCGTGTTTGGAGAACCCGGCACACAGGCCATTCGCGCCCGGAGCATGACCAACCGCGGCGATGAATTTGCCTCCACGCTCATGGCCCGTCGGATGGCGACACATTCGCTTTTTGCCGCACTGATAGAACCATATCGTGGTGATTCGCGCGTGACACAGGTTGTCCGTCTTGTGGCCGAACAAGAGGACCGCAAGGTTGAATCCATGCAGGCAACAGGTGTTGACATTCACACAAAAGATGGGGTTTGTTACATGTTGCTGGCATCGGATGGGAAGGCACGCTATACATTTGGCGATCTGGTTTTTCAAGGCGAACTGGCACTTGTGAAGGCATCGGCAACAGGGCGGGAAATTTCCGTGATCGGCACCCTTTACTTGTCGGTTCAGGGCAAGGTTCATGTTTTTGAAGCACCGACGAATGCCCATTTTCGTGGGGAATGAGCCTCATAAAACAAAAAAATAGTCTTATTTGAAAGGGCATTCCGAGATCAGATGGTTAATGACGCAATTAAGACATCGTTGGTCAGGCGGTCTTTTTGAACGGTCAGGCTGGCGTTGGGATAAAGGGCATAGGCGGCATGTGCCCAGGTGGTGTCGAATGTGTTGTTGGTATTGTGCAACAATAAATCGTGTGGCACAATGAGTGCGGCGGCGTTGGGCAGACCGCCGGTTTTGAGAATGCCGGGGATGAACAGGTGATTGAGATAATCGTCGTTGGATTGGGTGTTGAACCCATTGGTGTCGATGATGAAACGAAGGCGTTTTTGCATGGGGTCAAACAATGCACCGGCGAGCAATGCCCACAGTCCGGCTTCGCCAAAACCAACAACGTTGAGGGTCTGGGCACTGGCTGAAAGAATATACCCGATGGTTTGTGCGATTTCATAGACGCGTTCGGTCACGTCGGTGCGGTTGAAGGTGTCAAAAAATTTGGTGCTGCCGCGCGGGTGTTCGGGGTTTTGTTCGCCGATGTTGCGGCCCATGCCAAAGGGGTCGATGGAATGAACGGTATGGCCTTTTTGCATCAGGGTTTTTAACAGGGGTGAATACAGGGCGTTTATCCCTTGAGGATGTACGAGCAGGGTTTGGGTGGGTTGCTGGGGGTTGAAGGTGCGGATGGGGATCTGAATGTTTCGGCGCGGGCATGTAAGCAGGGCATCTTCAAAAGACGGCTCTGCTTTTTGCATGTGGGTGTTGTATTGGTAGGCCACGTTAGTTTTGAGATATCCCACGGCGATGCAAAAGGCTTGACCGAGGATGTTGCGGTTTTGGGCGAGGTGTTCGGGTGTGTCGGGTCGGAAGGTGTCGATGTTTTGTTGTGAAGCGCGAATGCATTGCTGAATGAAGTCTTCGTGATTGGTGAGCGCCCCTTCGGGCAGGCCGTCGATAAAGGCCAACAGATTTTCGCGGGGTTCGGTTTGATAGGGCGGTTCGGTATAATCTTTGTGAAGTGGCAGATCAAACCATGTGATGAACCAGCGATAAACGGCTTCGCGCATGGCTTTGTTATAACCGTGGGGCGCGTCGATTTGCACCTGCGCGATTTTGTTGTCTGCCCCATAGAGGTCGTAGATTTTTTTGATGGCGGGGTATTCCACATCGGGTGTGTGTTTGGTCCAGTCCTGTGCCGAGTTGACCAGCAGCAACGGTTTGGGCGCAAAGGTAGCGCCAATATCGACGTTGTGGGTGTCGATGCGCAGACTCGGCGCGTTTTCACACACACATCCGCCCTGCATATAGGCCGATACCATGCACACGGGAGCGGCCACATGGAGCCGGTCATCCACAGCATAAAGGTTGTAAGTTTGGGTGCCGCCGCCCGATTCTCCGGTGCAGGCCAGACGGTTGGGATCTACTTCGGGCAGGGTGAGGATGAAGTCGAGGGCACGAATGCTGTTCCACAGTTGAAAACCGAGAATCGTGAGGTTCCACAGGTTGCGTTCGTTGGGTGCATGCACCCATGGGGCGCGATGGACTGTGCTGTAGTTTTCAGATTCATACGCACCAGACAGATGGCGGGCGCTGTCGTTGTAGTCAACCATGTCCCACATGAAAGCCGTGCAGCCAATTCGCGCCAGCGTGAGGCCGCGTGCGATATAAGAAGCGGCTTCGCTTTCGTTGAGTCGGCCCAGTCGGGCATGGCCGTGCGGGGCCAGCACACCGGGATGGCTTTTGGGTTTGGGATCGAGGGGCCTGAAGAGCGAACCGCCGACGTAAAATCCGGGCAGGCTTTGAAAATAAACTTTTTCAATGGTGTAACCATCGCGTTCGATGCGGTTCCAGATGCGGGCATTCAGCGGCGGTTTTTCCGGCATGGGCCACAGGCCAGCCGCAAACAGGATCTGATTTTTAAGGCGTTGTTTTTCTTTTTCCCATGTTTCGAGATTGGGATAAGTGCCGGGTGTGAAAACGGTATCGGTGTGCGGCAGGTTTTGCCAGCGAGGATCGGTGATGGACATGGGAACTCCGTTCAGTTGCTTTTTCGCTTAAAGTGGTTGTGGAGCACGTTTTTGACGTATTCTGGAGGGTTTTCTTGCACTCTTGCTGCTTCTTTTATAAGCAGGCCATATTATACAAAAACAAGCTCCTGTTGCTTTTCTCTGGGAATAGAAAGGAACTGGTTTTTCTTACAGCTTAACCTCTCCATAAGAGCTGGCGATAGATATTAGGATTCAATAGTCTGATCATTACCTCCCAGCAATGTCGCTTGACTTGACCTTCCTGCATCAATATGTAGGTGTTTTAGAAATAAGCTTTTGGGAAGAGGTTTTCCATGCGCTTTGTTTCCTGTGATGCCATCATAGCTAATGATGGCGGAAAGGAATCAGGATGATGGCGTAAGTTCCTGAATCTGAAGATCGCTGAGTTTTTGATGAGCATGCCACAAATCGTATTGCTGCTGGAGATTCATCCAGAATTCCGGGGTCGTTTTAAACGCCTTAGAAAGTCGAATGGCCATTTCTGGGCTCACACCAGCTTTTCCATTCACAAGCTCTGAAAGGGTTTTTCTGGCAATTCCCAGTGTTTTGGCAACTTCCGTGATGGTCAAATTCAGAGGTTCAATACATAGATCTTTCAAAATCTCACCAGGATGTGCTGGATTGTGCATCATCATGCTAAAAATCCTCAGTGATAGTCCACGAGTTCAACATTGAAAACATCGCCGCCATTAAATCGGAAAATCACCCGCCAGTTGCCACTGACACTCACCGCCCAATATCCCTGTCGATTGCCTCGTAACGGATGCAAACGAAGACCAGGTAAATTGAGATCCTGAATGTTGCCAGCCTGATTTAAGGCGGTTAAGATTAAACGCAAACGTTTGGCATGTGCTGGTTGGATACCCGTTGTAATACCGGTATAGAAGAATGTCTCCAAACCTTTGTGTTTGAATTGTTTAACGCGATGTGTGACTTCTTTTTGTAACTCGTTGTTTTTCAACGATGAAAATTTCTAATCTTGATAAATCCACCATTGCAACATATTGGAAACGTGCTTTTTAAAAAAAGTCACACATGACGTTATCTTTCATTGATCCACAGTTCAATAGCCCCACCGGTTGGGGCTTTGTTGTTCCAGTTGGCCCCGAAGATACTCAGTCGCCCGGTTTGACCGATGTCAATTAGGGAGATGTTGTGCGAGCCGGTTTCGGAGACAATTTGTTTTTCCCAGGATTGTCCGTGATTCTGATTGTAATAAACAGTGACCGTTTGGGGAGCAGACGCCTGGTGCATTTTGGCCACAACAAGATCGAGCTGTCCGTCGTTGTTGAGATCGCCAATGGCCATGCCGTGGGCGTGGTCCAGTTCGGGTTCGATGATGTGCTCGATCCACTTTTGTGTGGGATCTTCAGGGGCTTCATACCAGGCCAGAATGCCTTTTCCCTCGGAGGGTGACAGGACAATTTCGGGGCGGCCATCGCCGTTGAGGTCTCCGATTTCGACAACAACATCCCCATTTGCCCAATGGGTGTTGAAGTGTTGATCAGACATAAACAAGTGTTCGGTCCAGGTGCCGTGTCTGTTGCCGGGATTGCGGTACCAGCGACCGCCGATGAGGACGTCGATGAACCCATCGCCGTCGATATCGGCAACCTGCAACCCTTCGCCGTGGGGACATGGGAAGAATTGATGTTCCCATTGGGCAATCGATTTTTGCCGCCAGATACGAATGCAGTTGCCCAGCAAATGGCGAAAACCCGACTGCTGGCGCGTGACGAGATCCAGCGTGCCATTGTTGTCGATGTCGCAGATGCGGATGTCGTGTGCGCCGACGTTGCCGATTTGAATAGAACGCCACGGATCGGTTTTTGGATCACCGCCCTGTGTTTTGGGGTTTTGATAACACAACAACTGGTCTTTGGTTGGGATGATGACATCTATATGCCCATCTCCATCGAGGTCGACCACTTTCATGTCGGTGGTGAAAGAGCCGTCGGCAATTTTGTATTTGCGCCAGGTGGGATAGTGATACCAGAAGAGGCCGCCGTCTGTGGCGCTGGCTGCCAAAAGGTCGGCATACCCGTCGCCGTCGATGTCTCCGGCGATTTTGCAATGGGGATTGGGTGGGTTGTTTTGATCAACGGCAACGTGTTTGAAAGTGTTCATGTAAAGGCCTTTGGGCTGTTGGGAAAAAATTGGGAATCAGGATGTTGGTCTTTCTCCTGTATTCTGACTCCTGTATCTGTCTTTGTTCAAGCTACAGAAATTTCCTTCTGAACCTAAAATTGAACTTTACTCAAATTCTAAGATCGACTGTATTCTTTGACCACATCAACCAGTGCGATAAAGTTTCGAGCGGCGGGTTCGGTGTAGGTGCCCGATGCTGTGCCCGCGAGAAGATAGCCGTCGGGGCCTGCTTTTTCAAGGCATTCCCGCGCCATTTTCTGGACTGTTTTCAAGTCGCATTTTTCCAGAATTTCCATGTCGTCTAAATTGCCAACCAGACAGACTTTGTCGCCAATGCGGCGTTTGGCCTCGGCCAGATCCAGATCGCCCCAGGGCGGGGCCTCAAGCGGGTCGATGGCGTCGATGCCGAGATCGGCAAACCGATCTAAAAATTGCGTGACGGAGCCGTGGTTGTGATAATAGGCAATGGCACCATAACGGTGCATGATGGCGACCAGTTCGGGATCAAAGGCCATCACGAGTTTGTCAAACCCAACAGGCCCAAGTTGCACGCTGGCATATTCTCCGCCGATGATGCGAAAGGCATCCACACCGGCTTTGCACAGGGCTTCGACATAGGCGTTGGTGCGTGTTGCGGCGATGGCGGTTAGCTGAAGCACCAGATCGGGCATGTCGATCCAGGACAGGCAAAATCCTTCGGGTGAAAACCACGAGGCCGGCAGACAAACGGCATTGGCAATGCCCACCATCACAAGGGCTTCTTCACCTGTTTTTGTTTTTAGCGCGTGAAAGGCTTGGGCATCCATTTCTGGTGCGGCATAAGGGATGGACAAAAATTTTTCGACATCTTCTGGTGTATTCAGTGGAAATTGCACGGTGGCCGATGTGATGCCTGTGTTGCGCACAATTTGCGTTAAATCTCCTTTTGGGGTGTGATAAATGGTGGTGGTGGCATCGCCATTTTTTTGAACGGTTGTTTTAATACCCTGTCCCAAAAAGGCATTGCCACCTGCACCAACGGTGAGAATGGGATCTGTTTTTTCAATGAGTTCCTGAGCCATTGGCCCATTGGGATCGAGTTTGCCCAGGCCAAATGGCGTGACGGGTACGCGGTCGGGTTTTTCCAATCGCATGGCGGTGAGAATGCGCTGTCGAGAGGTCATTATCGGTCTCTTGTTAAGGGGTTCACGGCAGGTTTGCACTATTAAAAACCTACCCCTGTACATCTATTTGCGTCAAGCGTTTATACAAAAGGCCAGGTGTTTGACCTTTCGATAAGCCATAGCATTTCAGGTAATAAATTTGAATTTTTGACGATAGATAATGGACGATGGTTAAAGGCTTGGTTTTAACATCGTCTTATGGTCAATCGTCCATCGTCGGGTTTCCACTTATTTCAAATCTTTATCTGAAGATCGTGATTACAGTTGAACAAACCCTTTCAGGGCGCGTTTTTGATCGGCAACATCCTGGATGCGGCGAATGATGAGGCTTTCCTTTCGGTCGATGTTGGGTTTGCCGGTTTCAAAAAGGTCGAGCACGGCAGATGCGGTGTTGAGGAAGATTTTAGACGTGTCAATGGCGAAGTATTTTGTTTCTTCGTTTGTGGTGACCGAAGCGGCGTAGGGCGTGCGCGTTTTGGGAAAGACGTTGACAACGGCGGTGCGGTTGCCGGTGAGGTCGAGCAAAAGCTGGGTCTGGTTTTTTGTGCCGCGCCGCATCAGGCGTTTGACATTGGGGCCCATACAACTGACAAAAAGTTCGATGGGGTGAACGGCGTATTCGCCAAAAGAACCTCCGGCAACATAGGTGATCATGTGTTGCACATTTTTGCGCCCCACGCTGTTGACATAGTCCTGCACTTCGGTGTAGCGCAGGGCCGATGTGGTTTGCATGGGGATTTTGTGTTTGTCGGCAAGGGCGAAAATGCGTTTTGCTATGGCGAGGTTGGGCGCAAAAGTTTTATCCACATAGGTGGGTTTGCCAAAGGGAAAGACTTTCTGGCAGAGGTCGAAGTGGGTTTCGGGATTGGACGGCGCGAGGATCATGTAGTAATCGACGGCGTCGTTTAATGCCCGGACATCGCTGAAATAGGGCACGCCATTTTTTTCGGCCCATTCGCGACCAGATGACTGCTGGGTACCAAAACACCCGTCAACCGTGAACCCGCGGTCTTTCAGGTCGTTTCGAAGCAGTTTCAGATAGACATTGGCATGGTAGTTTTCGAGGTTGTTATCAACAAATCCAATGCGTTTCATGGTGAGATCCTTGTGTTTGGAGGGTCGGACAAAATTCGATTTGCATTCAAAGACCCTATTGACCCGGTATAAAACCAAACGACAGGTTGTAGGGGCGTTCCGATGTGGGCAGACCCCTGTGTCTGCCCCTACTGACGCACAAAAGTGCCCGAACCTGCATAGGATTGCCCCGTGGTCCAGTCGGGCCGCCAGAAGAGTTGGGCCCCACGGGCGCGGCCTTCGTCGTAGTCATAAACTGAAATGTTGAGGCGCACATGGTGCCAGGGAGCATTTTGCTGGGCATCGAGATAGGAAATAGGGACGGCAATTTCAGCAACAACACCTGTTGGTGTGGCCACACAAGCGGTTTGTAACCCTTTGGGCAAATTATCTGAAACAAGGGATTCGCCGGGATACAGAAAAAGAATCAGGTTGCCAGAGGCATTGCCCTGGTTTTGGGATCGGTTGGGATCGGCCTGTGCGTTGAGCATGATGGTTATGCCATCTTTGTTTCGATCCAACAGGTCTTTGCCTTGAACAACGCGGTCATCAACGGTGCGCACAGCCACATAAAAATACTGGTCATCGCTGGTGATGTCGAAGCTGAACTGACAATCTTTGGGGCCGTCCCAGGACGTGGCGTTTTGGCGGACTTGCGCGGGTTTATCGACCTGTATGGTCAGGTTTTTCCAATCTTCGAGATGACCATCCACAACGATTGGCCGTTTGTTTTTTGGCACACGTAACAGCGGTTCAACCACCATCCGGTTTTTGCCTTCCACAATGAGGGGGGTGTCCCGGTTGGGCAAATCGTACTGGGCATGCCAGGCCAGCAAGAGGGGGGTTAGATTTTTGTGTTCGGTTTTGTGTGAAATGCCAATGGCAACGGGCAGTTCGCGGGTTTCACCGGGAGGCACGATGAGGTCAAAGGTGCGCGGTACCGGGCGAAAATTTTCGTGAATTTCGAAAGACGCTGAGATTTTGAGGGGCTGATCGGCGTGTGTGTTGCGAACGGTGAGGGTGGTTTGGTCACCGGAAAAAGTGGGTTGTTTGACAAACAGGGGGCCTGTCCAAATGCCCTGACGCTGAAACAACGGATCGGTGAGTGATTTGGTGTATTCGGTGCGCACATCGGGTTCGAGAATGCCATCGAGCATCAAGTTGGCCATGCGCGGGCCATCCTGAGTCATCGTAACCCAGGTCACATGGTCAAACGCTCCTGCCGCGATGCCCAACAGGCTGGAACTGCCCCCGGTGGTGGCCAATGTGAAATACTGGCGATCATAACGGGTATGCAGTTGATAGGTGTGGTGATGGCCTGCAAAGACTGTATAGGGACGACCTTGCAGCAGGGTATCCACGCGATCCCATAATGTTTTTTTGCTTTCATAGACCCACATGGGTTTGTGAAGAAAAACGAGCGTCCATCGCACGTCTTTGTGTTTTTCCAGAACATTCTGGACATAGGCGATTTGTTCGTCGCTGATATTGGTGGCCGGTGGGTCTTCGCTGTCCATCTGGATGAAGAGCACGTTTTTGTAAATGAAATGATAGTATGAGCGTCCAAATTTCTTTTTCCACACTTCCAACATGACCGAGTTGGAAATGTCGTGATTACCGGGCACATAAAAGAAGGGCATTTCGAGGGTGTTGATAAACCCCTCCATTTCTGTCCATTCTTTGTCCAGTTGGACTTTGTCTTCGGTGCCTCCTTCAATGAGATCGCCAACACACATGACAAATTCGGGTTGAAGCAGGTTGATACGGCGTATGGCCCGTTTGAAAACGCCGGGACGATGCCCGCCTGTGTGGTCTGTGACGATGACAAATTGGAATTCATCGGGGTTGTTTTTGAAGCTGAGGTGTGTCCAGGGGTTGGTGTCGGCTGTTATATCGGGAGTAAATTGCGCGTGTGTGGTGGTTGCACAAAGGGCAAGTATAAAAAGAAAGAGGATGCGGTACATGGCAAAAGCCTCTCCAATATGTATTGAGCAATGACAAAAAAAAAGGCGTTATAACATTTCAGATAATCACTTGAAGTTTTGACGATAGACGATAGTTAAAGGCTTGTTTTTACCATCGTCTATCGTCAGTCTTTCTTGTA
>CAXNEV010000024.1:0-16171 GCA_964200925.1 Candidatus Latescibacterota bacterium
TGTGTACAACCGTTGCTTGCAGCATTGGGACAAATTGGACAGATCGATACAGTAGGTGTCATCGCAGATTATCTTTATGCCCGTGATTTGACCTTGATCAAAACGGCCATACAAGCACTGACCAGCATTGGCACAAATGAAGCTGTTGATGCTCTGGTTGTGCGGTTGGGGTCGGATCGCGACATCGACCTATTCATTCTGGATGCTTTTGCGGCAATAAAAACAGAACGGGCATTGGCACAGCTTGTACAGGCGTTAGCCGCACCAGAAGTGCATATTCGCACCTGTGCCAAAACCCATTTGACCCGGTTGCACGCATTGTCTATACCTGTGCTGGTGCAAAATCTAGATACCCCAAACACCGATGCCCTCATTCATACACTCAATGTGCTGGGAACAACCGGTTCAGAATTGGCGGTGCGCCCCATTCGCAATTTGCTGCACAATGAACCGCCCGATGCCAATGTGCGATTTGCCGCCTATGAGGCATTGGGCATGTTGCCTCTTCAGCGAGGTGCCTATGCACTCACAGCCGGATTGACCGATTCAGATTCCATGGTGCGAATGGCCGCCGCAAAATCTATAGAGCGAATTTTTGACAGCGTTTTGTTAGCGGGTTTAAAAAATTTAACCAAACCAGAATCCAAAGGATCAAACCTGATTGTTGCTACACTGATAGATGCCCATGCGGAAACAGTATTTAAAGCCTTTGTCAACGATGCGGCTTTTTGGAACATGGCGTTGAACCATTTAAAAAATGAGGCACTGCCCGAAACAAGAAATTATTTTGAATATCTGCTGCGACAATCTGGACAGAGCAGCCTGGCAGATCAGGTTTTGGCTCTTGCAAACCAGGAAACAGCACTTCAAAATCTGTTGATCTATGCCATAGATGACTCGCGGATGGTGCTCAATTTATACAAAAATGCCCTTTACCAATTGGGATACGAGGTGCAACTTTTTGAATTTCCAGAAAATGCACTCGAACACATTCAACAAAAAAAACCCGACCTGATTTTTACCGATTTAAATATGCCGGGCCTGACAGGTATCGACTTGACCACTGCTGTTCGACACTACTTTCCCAAAGAAACCCTGCCCATTGTGATGGTGACCACTCAAAGTGAAGGACAGGATTCAGCAAAAGCCCATAAAGCAGGAGTGTCAGCGATTATACAGAAACCCTTTACCGCAGAAAAATTACACCAGACCATAAAAACCTTTTGCCCAAAATTGTAATTGTTGAAATCAATCCTTCACAAATCAACAGTCATCGAATCTTTTAATCCCCATTTGGACAATGCCGGAAAGTCCAAACCGCAGGAGGCCTATCGTGAACGACCAGAAAATAACCGAGGTTATCAAAAAGGTACGGGCTGTTGTTTATCATGTGGGTACCTTTGAAAGCAGTTATCCCAGAATTCTTAAAAATGCCCCACTTTATACGCGATCCCATTTGATTGTGCTTTATGAAATTTTGCCATATTTAAAACATTTGTTGAATTTTACAGCGGAAACCATTCCTGTTGTAACCAAAATTTTGGGGGTGGCCACAGAAGGCAAATCTGACCTGGAACAGGCTTCAGATCATTTGCGCACCATCAACCAGTCTTCAGAAAGTGCTGTTACCGAAATCTTTGCCGCCCTTGATCAGGTGGGAAGTACGTTGCAGAAAGCACAAAAATCAGAAGAAGCCGGGGACGAACTCAAAAAAACCCTCAAAGTGGCCAATGCACAATTGATGGGTATTATGAATGCCTTGCAATTTCAAGACATAACCTCCCAAAAAATTGAAGCCACCAACGCCTTGCTTGCCCGTTTGGGAGATGGGTTGGTTGGACTGATTCACGAACTGGGTGTTGAAATTGACAAACACAATATTAAAGTACGCGAAGGAACCTATGATGCCACAGCTACTTTTGATCGGGAAAAAGCCGAAACGCGACAGGATGAAATCGATAACTTGATTACGTCTGAAACAACCGAGGTTGCAAAACCCGCCCCCGCGGTGCCCAAACAAACCCCTGCTCCCCCAAAAGCAAAATCAACACAAAGGAAAAACGCCCCACCACCTGCTCAAAACGGCAAACAAGAATCCGTAGGAACAACAGATCCCGTTTCGGCTGATGATCTGGACAGCTTGATCGCTTCGACACAATCGGAAACCAAAACTGACAATGACCCCGTTTCAGCCGATGATCTGGACAGCTTGATCGCTTCGGCACAATCGGAAGTCAAAACAGACAGCGATCCCGTTTCAGCCGACGACCTGGACAGTTTAATCGCTTCGACACAATCGGAAACCAAAACAGAACCCGCAAGATTTAATCAGGATGACATTGATGCCCTGCTGGGCGACAATAAGAAGTAATGTCTTTGTATTTCTATCAGGAGGATGACTATGGACGAACTTAAAATTCTGGTGGTGGACGATTCTCCCACAATGCGCAAAATCATTATCGGCCAACTCAACCAGGCAGGCTATTTTGAAACCGGAGAAGCCGAAGATGGATTACACGGTTTAGAGGAGCTCTCAACAGGAAAATACAATTTTATTTTGACCGACTGGAACATGCCCAATATGGATGGTCTGGGTTTTATAAAAGCGGTGCGCGGGCGTCCAGAGTTTGCGCACATTCCCATTCTGGTTGTCACCACCCGGAACTCCAAACAAGATGTGGTTACAGCCATTAAAGCTGGAGCCAACAACTATGTGGTCAAACCGTTTGGACCCACTCAATTGAGTGAAAAAATCGAAAAAGTGCTCCAAGCCAGTTAACGCTCACATTCTATTTTTCATGCGACCAATGCATTTGCGCAATCTCACCACGGTGGCAATGGCAGCGGCTCTTGCCGTGGTGCTGGGTCTTATCGGCAAAGCCCTTCCATTGCAATTGCCCCAGGGAGGGTCTATCACCCTTGAAACAGTCCCCATATTTTTTGTTGCTTTTTGGGGGGGGTGGCGGTTGGGGGTTTTCACGGGTCTGATCGACGGCATTTTACAACTTTTTTTGGGTGCCTTTATTGTTCACCCCATTCAGGTTCTGCTCGACTATCCGTTGCCTTTTGCATTAATTGGATTGTCCGGATTATTGCCCAAATATCCACGTATAGGCATTTTATTCGGCAGCCTTATGTGCTGGGGTTCTCATGTCATTTCGGGAGTGGTTTTTTTTTCTCAATACGCACCAGAAGGAACCCCTGTCTGGCTGTATTCAGCGCTTTATAACGCCAGTTTTGTCGGGCCAGCAGCCCTGATCAACATCATTTTGATCCCATTGCTGCTTCGCCGTATGCCCCCCAGAAATTAAAAAAGGCCATTGCAAAACAATGGCCTTTTAAACATTCTTCGATGTATTTTCTACTCTGCTTTTCCAATAGCCTGCCGAAACGTCCAGTCGAATAAAACCTCAAATTCCTTTTCCTGAATATCTTCCAACAAACGCTGTAAAGCCTCGTCATTTTCGTTGTTGCAACGCTGGCACAAATTGAGAAAATACAACCCATCCCAGGTTTCTCGATTTTTCAGATGGCGCAAAAACACCAGCGCCACATCGCGCGCTTTCCCATAATCGGGCATCTGAATGGCCTGCTGCAACAACGTGCAAATAGCCTGGTTTAAAACCGGCCCTGCCACCAACCCCTCGGCCTTTTGAAACCAGCCACGCGCATTGTTAAAATCGGGTTCTCGACGGTGCACAATGCCATGCCAATAACAAGTGGTGGCCGATCTTTCATCGCGACCCACTTGTTGAAAAATGGCATGCGATACAGCCAGATCATCGTTTTTCAAATACAGCGCTCCGCGAACCAACTGGCCATAAGGTTCTGAAATTAGCGGTGTATTTTGAAACAGTGTTCCAATATCGGTGCGATCCAAATAGGGTTTTAAAAACGGATGCCGCACGCCCGAAGGTGTCAGCACTTGCCTGTTGCGATACACACCGGGTACGCGCCATATCGAAAGATCCTCATCCATCAAAAACAATGGATAAGACCGACCGATCAATCGCACGGCAAATTCCCACAATGCATGGTCCAAAAGGCGATAAGCACCTAATTTATCGGAAACATCTTTGCCGACCAACAACGCCCCAGGTCCCCAGGGAGATGCCAAAAAACTGCCAATTCGCAGCCCATAATGGCGCAACATGTCCAAACGCATAGGAACCGAATGCCCATTGCCAACACGACGGGTCATGGCATGTACACATCCGGCCACATTCAGAACATTTTGCAACTGAGTAACCTGGCGCTCTATTTTGTGATTATCCCACACAATTCCAGGTTCGGCATGCACAATATAGGCACCTGTTGCAACCTCGCGTGCGGCATTAAAAGCCGCAGATTGTCCGCCTGGTGCTGACGCAGCATATTGAACTTCAATAACTTCAAGCAAAGTTTGTGGATAGGTCTGTGAAACAATGCTCTGACGCGTGGCTTCTGTCAACTGCACATAGGCATTTCCAGCAGGTACAGCAAAAAGAACCGATACTTTTTCCGCCATGCTATTCCTTCTGTTTCCATACAATAATCAGTTATGCCCGAAACAATTCGCCCATGCGACGCCCTAAAAACCGGCCTGCCAGAAACAAGCTCACAATCAACAACACCATGCCAAACATGCCCATAGCACTTGCCAGATAAGGGCCATCGGCAATGCGCCCAAGCAGCGCATAAATGGCTTTGGTAATGGGATAATATTCATCTTTTAATGCCAATATCAAACTGTCGCTCACTTCCAACATGGCAAAAGAAAAACACAAAATGCCACCAGCCACCAGATTGGCAATGATCAAAGGAAATGTGATTTGCAACAAAATGCGCAATCGAGACGCCCCCAAATTTTGTGCGGCTTCTTCCAAAGTGATGCTCGTTTGTTGAAATCCGGCATAAGCGGCCCGCACCATATAGGGCAACCGCCGCACAGCATAAGAAATGACCAGAAGTGGCACAGGATAGTGTCTGGCATCTAAAAATGTGCCCGAATACCCGGATAAATACCCAAAGGCAAGCACCAATCCCGGCAGGGCCAATGGCAACATCGCCACGGCATCAAGCACGCCTTTGTAAGGAATGCGCGTGCGCGTGAGCAAATAGGCAATGGCCACACCCAGCACCACATCCAATACCGTGCTGAAAACGCTCAGCATCAAACTCATTTTAATGCTGGAAAACGCCATGGAGTGTTCAAAGACCATACCATAATATTTGCCCGTTACCGCTTCTGGAACAACCGACATAAACCAGCGCTCGGAAATGGAAGTTAGAAAAACACTCACATGCGGCAACATTGCCACGCCGGTTAATGACAGCATACAAAGATAAATTAAAACGGTCGTGCCCGATGAAGCCTTGCGAGAAGCCGAAGCCACATGCCCACGCGCAATCATTTCATAACGCCTGTTGCCCAACAAAGCCTTGGACAAATAGAAAAAGAAAATGGTCAACACAATGACAAATACCACAAGTGCATACGCCATTGGGTTTTCATTAATATCAGAAATGGCATTAAAAATCTCAACCGCCACAACCTGCCGATAATTAAAAATTAATGGGGTTCCCAAATCGGTAAATGCCCAGATAAACACAATGATGGCACCGGCAAAATATCCGGGCAACATCAATGGAAAAGTGACTGTGCGAAATAACTTGAACCCACTGCTGCCCATATTTCGAGCGGCTTCTTCCAAGCTTGGATCTATATTGGCCAAAGAGGCGGCCACATTGAGATACATAATGGGATAAAGATGCAAGACTTCCAAAATGACCACACCCAAAAACCCACCCCCGCCAAACCAATCAATGGGCTGATCAATCAGGCCAATATCGAGCAACAACAGGTTAATCGATCCAAACCGGGCAAACATTTGTTTCATGCCAATGGCACCTACAAATGGCGGCAATACCATCGGCACCAGAATTAACCCATTGAGAAGGCTTTTTCCGGGAAATTCATAACGCACCAACATAAAAGCAAGGGGCAGACTTAACAAAGTGGTGGCCAATGTGGTGACCATGCCCAGGCGAAAGCTGTTGAGAATGGCTTCTTGATAAACCGGGCTTGTGAACATCAATTTGTAAAACGTCAACGTCAATTTGTCATCGACAAATAAAGACTGGACAAATGCATGCCAGAGCGGATAAAACAAAAAAAACGCAAAAAACACAACTAGCCCCAGCAAAAACACAACCGTTGGCCAGCTCAAGTCAAACCGCTTCATTGCGATCCTCCTCGTCGCGCAATACAACCACCCGATCAGAGCGAAACCGCAAGCGCACGCTGTCGCCAGCCCGAGCGCGTTGTTCTGAAGGATCATAAACGATCACTTTAATCAGCGTGCCATCGATCAGCTCAACACTGTATTGTTCAACCTCTCCCAAATAAATGACATGGCGCACCTGCCCAGAAATCACATTGTCATCAGGAGCGGGCGCGCCTTCCAAAAAAATGAGCGCTTCGGGGCGCACAGTACACAAAACGCGATCGCCTTTTTGTATGCCTTCATATCCTGTTAAACCGCGAATATTTCCCAATGCTGTTGACACGCAAATTTCGCCGTCCGTTTCACCCACTTTGCCTGAAATCAGATTGATCTCGCCAATAAAATCAGCCACAAAACGCGTGGCAGGGCGGGTGTAAACGTCTCGCGGAGTGCCAATTTGAGCCACTTTGCCCATCTGCATCACAGCCACCCGATCCCCCATGGCCAGCGCTTCTTTTTGATCATGGGTAACATAAATCATCGTGATACCCAGCTTTTTTTGCAAATCCTGAATATGCTCGCGCATTTCAAGGCGCAACCGCGCATCCAGGTTAGACAGCGGTTCATCCATCAAAACCACCTGCGGTTCAATAACCAGTGCGCGCGCCAGAGCCACGCGCTGCTGCTGCCCGCCAGAAAGCTGATTTGGCGAACGCGAGGCATACTCGGCCATTTGCACCATCTCCAGAGCCTGGCGCACCCGTTGATCGCGTTCCTGCTGGGAAATTTTTCTTATCACCAGCCCATATTCCACATTTTTCCAAACCGTCATATGTGGCCACAAGGCATAATTTTGAAACACCATGCCGGTATTGCGTTCATGAGGCGGCACATGCGTGACATCGCGATCCCCAAACAGCACCCGCCCACTTTCCGGGGTGTAAAACCCCGCCAGTATTCGAAGCAATGTGGTTTTGCCGCACCCGGAAGGCCCCAAAAGGAAAAAAAATTCACCTTCCTTAATCGTGAGGTTAATGCGTTCTAAGGCCACGACATTGTCAAATCGCTTGCCTATATTTTCCAGGGTGACACCAACCATGTCTAAAGCTCTTTAAGAAAGAAGTCTATGCATCTCTTCAAAAACTGAAAAAGATGCGGTGTGTTCCGGTTTTTGCTTGAGTTAAAACCACCGTTTCCATTTCAAAAATCCCACAATTCCGCCACTTGCCATTGCAAGCACCCCCAATCCCAATAACAGATTGATTTGGGGGGACAGTTCCAACTGCTCAATCAGATCTACATCGATCAACAAAGCCAAAAAAAACAAGGGCAGAAACACCGTGTTGATTAAAACCAACCGCCGGAAAGATCGCGTTTGTTGGGCACGTTCATAAGCTTCCTGTGATAACACAGCAGCCTCCAAACGGTCTTCATAAAAATCGGCGGTTTGCACAACGCGCACCATGTGCGCATGAATGTTTTGAAAATACAAATGATGCGCTTTCAAAATCCAGGGCCTATTCTCCTGTGCCAGACGTTCTATCACGGCCTGTTGCAACCGCCCCAAACGGCGCAAGTGCGACAACTCTGTTTTTAAGGCGCAAAAAGCAACAAACTCATCACGGGTTTGTTCTATTTGAGAAATGCGGGCTTCAAAAGAAGATAATGCTGTTTCATAATGATCGGTCATGGCATCCACAATATGATGCAGCAACCAATCGGTTGAACGCAGCAACGAACCCGGATTTTTGGCCACCTGACCACGGGCATCAAAAATGCCCTTAACCTGTTTGGCATGATGGGTCACCAAAAAGCGCTCACCTAAAAAAAAGCTCACTTCTATCGACTGAAATCCCTGCTCCAGTTCGGGCAAATCAACCGCGTGCAAAACAACAAAAACATAGGTGTCATAAAAATCGATTTTGGGCAAATAATGACCCTGTATGCTGTCTTCGGCAGCCAGCACATGAAACCCAAAAATGCCGCCCAAAACCCCCACTTCCTCTTCATCGGGTGCCTCCAAATCGACCCAAATCGTGCGGTCTTTATCGGATAGGTGTTGGGGCAAATCGGCAATACTCGGCGTTTCCATGCGAGAAGATGTTTGTGAATATGAAAAAATTCGAATCATACACGCTCCATTTAAGACCGATGCATTCGCCACAAATACAAAGTGGCCGCTCCCGCAATTCCTATGGGAAAAACCAATGTGAACCAATCGATGAGTTGCACATAAAAAGGCGTTTGATAATCGCCGTATTTACGCCGGGCAAAAGCCGTCCATTCGGCCATGGTGCGATTGCGAATTTCAGGATCTCGCCACGTTTCGCCTAAAACAAGGGCTTCTGCTTCTGTAATGGGCATGGCCGACAGGCTTTTGCGCTCTTCTTCGGTTACACCATTGTCTTTTGCCTTTTGCCAGGCCTGCTGCAAAACCTCGTGGGAATCGATGATCAAAACCCCAATTAAATCATTCACAACGCTCCAGCGCCCCCCGCCTTTGGCGGCATCGTAAATGAGGTCGGAATGCCATTCAAAAGGATTAATGGTAATGGCGGCATCTTTGCGATGGCGTTGATACAGATCGGGCAATACTGTAAACCGATTTAACTGGCTGGTCACAGGGCCACCTGTAACCCCCTTTTTTAAAAACCAGAGTTTTTGCCCGGTATCTGACATGACAAACTGCACAAATAATTTAGCCACTTCTATATTGGGTGCGCCTTTTAATATGGCCAATCCGTCCGGATTGACAATGGTCATGTTATCGGGCATGGAAAAATCGATGAATTCTTCACCAACCTGCTCCATTTGTGCCCAGGCATAAAAATCGATTGACAATCCGTAGGCCACTTCCCCTACAGCCACATCTTTGGGACCCTGAGATCCTGCTGAACCAAAATTGCGCACGTTGGCTCCCAGCGTGGTAATGACCTCCCAGCCCCGTTCCCAACCATAGGCCTGTAAAATGAGCTCGTAGGCCATGTGCACACTGCCGCTGGTGCGCGGATCTCCCGATCCCACCCACGAAAACAATCTGGGATCGCCCAAATCAGCCCAGGTTTTGGGCACTGGAAAGTGGAGAATGTCGATTACGCGTTTGTTATATACAATGCCAAATCCGGCCAAGGTGGCCCCATACCAGCGAAATTCGGGATCGTAAAGCGGCACCCCACCAATCATTTTGGGCAACCGAGAAAGCAAAGAGTCGGACAAGGGATAGGCATCGCACAATCCGCGCTCGGAAAGATCGATATAGGGATCCATACCGCCGCCAAAAAAAACGTCAATGCCAATGCCCTCTGGAGATCGGCCAAATTCTGATTTGATATACCGCAAAATGGAACTGGTGCCGCCGCCTATATCCAGCCATTCCAAGCGTACGTCGCGACCGGTCTGTGTGCGATAATAGGTCTGAAACGCCGCCTCGAATTCATTTTGAATTTCATCGGCATGCGGCGACATCAAAACCATTTGATCTGCCCGAACAGGCAAACCATTGCCCAGACTGAAACACAATGTGATTAAAAAAATAAACAATCGCATAAGAAAAAACAAAAGCAAAGGCCCGATTTTGTTTATACCACATCAATCGATGCCGCAAAGTGAATAGGCTATAAAAATAACCGCCAAGTATAGTACCCCAGCACCAACATCCTGTCAATCTCTTTTTAATTTGTCCCACAAAATCAGCGCGAAGAACGCCGCCTGCCTTCTTGTGAATTGTTCCGTCTGACCCCGCGCGGTTTTTTAACTGCCTGTGCCAGATTGGGCACTTCGCCATGCCAGGTGGGATCAATGCCTTTGGTTTGCAACAAATTGCGCAATACATGCAAATCGCGACTGGTCACCAGTGTCATGGCAATCCCTTCACGTCCCATGCGCCCCGTGCGCCCCGTGCGATGGGTATAGGCCTCATCAGACATTGGAAATTCATAATTGATGACGTGCGTCACATGAGAAAAATCCAGCCCGCGACCTGCCACATCTGTGGCCACCAGCAGATGAATCTCTTTGCGTTTGAATTTGTTAAATATGGCTGTTCGCTGTGTTTGTTCTAAACCACCATGAATATAATCCACCGAGCCAAACCGCTGCTTTAACTCTCGAATCAATTCACTTCCACTGGATCTGGAATTGCAAAACACAATTCCCTGTCCGATATTTTCTTTGCGCAAATAATCGGTTAATGTTTTTAATCGGTCTTTGTGGGCAATAACCTGAAAATGGTGAATCAGCGATTGTGGAGCCGACCGTTCTTTGATGAGTTCGGCCCGCACAGGGTCGGTCAAATATGACCGTGCAAGGCGATCAACCTCTTTGGGCATGGTTGCCGAAAACAACAGCGATTGATGTTCGTGTACCATGCATGACATAATAAAATCGACATTTTCAACAAAACCCATTTTCAACATTTCATCGGCTTCATCCAACACCATGGTGCGCACAAAATTCAAGGGCAATTCATTGTTCCACAAATAATCAATCAGGCGACCCGGTGTGGCCACCAGAATATGCACCCCATCTTTTAATTTCGCCCGTTGAATATCTATGTCAAATCCGCCAAACATGGCAAATGGGGCTATCTCGGTATAACGGGCTATCTCGGCGATTTCTGCCACATATTGCTGAGCCAATTCGCGTGTGGGCACCAGAATGAGCGCCTGAATACGGCGCAGATTCGGATCGGCCATCTGCACAAGAGGGATTCCACAAGCACCCGTTTTGCCAGACCCGGTCTCTGCCAAACCCAGAACATCCCTGCCGGATAGAATATGTGGAATGGTCGCCTCTTGAATCGGCGTTAACGATTCATACCCCATTTCTTTTAGACCCTGCATCACTTCGATCTTCAAATTTAATTCGCTAAACGTCATACCTCTCCAAACCAATAAAGGGAAAGAAGAAAAAAGAGAGAACAAAGAATATCCTTCCTGCCGGTCTTCTCTCTTCTCTCTTTTTTCGTTTCTTTAGCCATGTGAAAGTGTGTGTAACATGTCATATGTGGCCGTTTTAATTAACCGCTCACAGTCGGATGTAATCATGAGCGTGCCATAATATTTAAATGCCTGATCGACTTCATATCCCCCTTCGGGATAAGCACTGGCCGTGGGCACATATCCAATGCACCCATTGGTATAACCCAGGGCAAAGGTGCGATCAAAAGGCGATTGTTGATCAAGGGATAGTTGATAATCGACAAACATTTCACCCGGATAGGCCACAAAAGCCACATCGCCCACGCAAAATATCTGGATATCAAAAGGCTGCACAGGGTGGCCGCCTTTTTGAGCCGCAGCCAGATAATCTTTTGCCCACCCCAATAACCCTTCATAACGCTGGGCAAAATAATAGGGCGTGATTTTTGTGTCGTGATGAGCCTGGTCCCATTCCGTTTGTGCCGTTGTTACTGCTTTTTCGGCATCGGCAACCGTTGGCACCATCTGCGGCAGATCAACCGTGCGGCACAACACCCGCAAAGCCCCATCCAAAACCGGCTTGGCCTGAATGGCTGCCGTGAACGCCGCAGCCCCCAGCAGAGCACCCAATCGCTCACTGGTGTCCAGAGTGCCATCTTTGGGCTCACAATTGATATCACCACAACAGGCTTGCGCAAACATGGGCATCACCTGGGGCCATTGACGGCGAATGGCCTGCACGGCAAAACCCGGAAATTCTGCACTAAATGAAAGGTCGCTCAAATTGACCGGATGGCTGGCTGTACAAAACAACAACCCAAATGGCAGGCCATTGGCACCATCGATGCGCAACACATCCACATAGGGTGCTTCGGCCCCTTTCGGATTGTGCCCCAACACCATGCGCCCCTGGCGCATCTCGCGCCGATTGTGCCCAATGCGCACAGGTGCTCGCCCGTGAAACAAGGTTGCCGGTTGCAAAGCATCTACCGCCATCTTAACGGCTCCGGCAACTTTGCGGCATAACATATCTTCATAAGATGCATCGCGATAACCCATGCCGCGAAAGGTCATCACATTGGGCCCAGAATGCAGATGAGAACCATTTAACATCACATGAGCACCTGGAATCTGAGTCCATTTTTCAACAAGGGCGCGAATGCGTACCACCAGATCAGGGGCAAAACTGATCACATCGGCCGTGACAATCACCAGGCGAATATGCCCATCATCGATCACCAGCGCACGGGCAAACAATTCGTCGTGCACCGATTCGGAAGGCCCTTTGCGACTGCCAAAACCACACAGCGATACCCCAATTGGCGGAGTAATATTCACTTCAGCCACACCAACTGTTACATGGCCCATCAAATCACCTCACCCATAAATCAGAACAATAGACCATAGATGATGGCCGATAGTTTGAGTCGTTTTTTGCTATCGGCTATCGGCTATTGTTCGTTGTCATAATAACACGACGCATCAATTGTGTAAAAAAATCCGGTGCTCTGTGCCTATTGTTGTTTGGCTAAAATTTCCCTGTGCGCAATTCATATTTTGTTGGTTTGCCAAGTGTGCGACCGCCCAGCATAACCCAGTGGGCCACCCAATCGACAATTTGATCAACCGACACATGAGGTGCGCCAAATTTTTTCACCAGCGCACGAGTATCTCCCAGCAGTGCCGTTTCACTTTCTTTGCCTTCAAAAATAGGTTCGATGCCCATGCGTTTGCTCAAAGCCTTTGCCAGATCGCGCACCGACAAAATGGCTTCTCCAGTCATATTAATCACACAGGCCGGGCTGCTACACAACGGGAACATTTGTGCCAAATAGGCATTGGCATCCCCTTGCCAAATCTGATTGACATGCCCCATGGAAAGATCAATGGGTTTTTGCGCCTGAATTTTTTGTGCGATATCCAGAACAATGCCATAGCGCAATTCGGTGGCATAAAACAATCGCGCAATCGTCAAGGGCGTGCCCTGCTGTTTGCAATAAAATTCGGCCAAACGTTCACCACCCAGGCGCGACATGGCATATTCGCCTACAGGGGCAATCGGATGGTTTTCTAAAGCTCCCCTGCTGTGAATCGATATGAATTCATACACATTGCCCGACGACACATAAACCGTTTGTGATTTGGGAAATCGCTGTAGCATTTTGCCCGGCAACATGGTGTTCATGGCCCAGGTTAACGGTTCGTTTCCAGTTGCGCCAAACTTGTGCCCGGCCATCAAATAAATATATGGCGCATCGGGCAATTTTTTGACGGCTTCCTCGTCGAGCAAATCGCATTTCACCGTGCGAATGCCCCGCGTTTCCATATCTTCGCGATCTGCCGGATTGGAAAACCGCGACACCCCAATCACCTCTTGCGCACCAGCACGCACCAGCAACTCGGCCAGCGTGGGACCCATTTTTCCGGCAATACCCAATATCATGATCGGCCCATCGAGTTTGGCCACGGCCTGTTTGACCGCCTCAGATGGCGTGGTCATCTGATCAATCAACTGTTCTTCGCTCTCAATCATATCCATACATTTTCCACCTTGTTAAATTCAGCGATCAGCTTGTCACACGCTCCGTTCTTCTGTTCGACTCAAAAGCGATTGCAATCTGTGTTTTTGCTGACCTCTGAAGCTCACTAAAATATCGGACGATCTTCTCGGGCATATTTTTTAACGGCCTCTTCATTTAAATTCACACCCAACCCGGGGCCATCGGGTAATATGAGATACCCGTCTTGAATCAGCGGTGGATCTGCCAACACCAGTTCGTGCCAGTGCGGTCGATCTACCCAGTGCCACTCTAATACTAAGAAATTTGGCACCGTTGCACAACAATGTGCCGAAGCCACACTGCCCAAAGGTCCGCATACATTGTGTGGTGCAAAAGGCATATAATACACTTCGGCCATATTGGCGATCTTGCGCCCTTCTGACAAACCACAGCACTTGGGCAAATCGGGCATAATCACATCGACAGCCTGTTGTTCAATGAGGTCGCGAAAGCCCCAGCGCATATAGATATTTTCACCCGCGCAAATGGGCGTTCGGGTAGATCGTTTCACTTCGCGCATGGCCGCCACATTTTCAGGCGGTACCGGTTCTTCCAACCAGAGCAAATTATAGGGTTCCAATGCCTGGGCCACGCGAATGGCCGCAAACGTATCGTAACGCCCGTGCATATCAATGGCCAGATCAATTTGGGGGCCAATGGCCTCGCGCACGGCGGCCACCCGCTCCACCATTTGCGCCAGCTCCCCTGGGGTAATCGACCAGTTGTATATGTCGAGTTTATGGGGGCTGCGCGCATCGTCAATGTCAAATTTGATGGCATTAAACCCCAGGCCCACAATTTCTTTGGCGCGTTTTGCATACGACTCAGCAGAATCGTCTTTGCCGGCATGGCAGTCGCAATACAGCCGAATTTTATCGCGAAACTTGCCGCCCAACAACTGATAAACCGGCACATTGAGCGCTTTGCCCGCCAGATCCCAAAGGGCAATTTCAATGCCCGTCATCGCCGTTATGGCATTGCCTGCAATGCCACCGTTAAACAGGTAGCGACGGCGAATCAACTCAAACAACCGGTCCACCTCCAGCGGGTTTTCCCCTTTGATCATCCGGGCCATGTCTTCAATCAACCGGCTGCATCCATCTCCGCCATGAATACATTCCCCAACCCCCACAATACCTTCATCGGTATAAATTTTCACAAACGTTGAAAATCCGTGCCCGCGCGCTTCTGCCGTTTTCACCTCGGTAATTTTCATCTGTGTAGCCTCCTTTGCTCAAGATAGACACACAAAACGACACACTGAACCGTTTCATTCTACAATGCAATCTGTCATAACAATGGGCATTCAAGTTTTCACCCACACACCCACATCAACAAACCCGGTTTTTGTCCGATCTTTTGTTATCCAACGATCTAATCGAGCCGCACGTTCAAACCCCGCCGCCTGCAGCGCATTTTCTTTTTTTGCCCATCCCATATCACAATAGGCCACATAACGATCCGCACCGGGCAAATCCAAAGAGGCAAGCAATGTGGCACCATTTTGCCAGAAATCGGGGTGGCAAAACACATCGACCACACACGTATGCGGCCAAAAAGCATCCATGCCCCAGTGGGCAAGCCCCACAACCGTTGGCCGATCCTTTAACCGCAAAATGGCCGTGCGCGTCCCGTTGCCCTCCTTCACCCGATCCAGTTCTTCGCGCAACAATCCCATGAGTGGACCTTCGGTTGAACTGCGCCCGAACAACCGCATGGTCACAGAACGCACCACACCGGGATAGGCCCCCGACAACAGGATTGGGGCAACCGCATAATGCGAAGGATTCAACCGCTCAACAATCGGTTCTCCGGATGCAAAATACGCCTGGCGAAAAACCTGCTCATCGGCCACATAATAGGCCATGTTGCCGCTTTTTGGCTCCAGCCCTTCAAATCCAAAAGATCGGTATATGTGATAAGGGGGCGAATCATACCCCGTGCCCAAAATCAAAGCCTGCCCACCGCGTTTGCGAAAATGCGGCATCATCCCGTTAAAAATCAACGACGCGGCCCCCTGCCGCCGGTCTTCGGGTCTGGTAAACACATGCCCCAAAATGCCCACACCCTGATATTCGATGGTCATCACATTGGCAAAAGCAACACCCTTGCGGTGCAAAATATAAAAATAGGCTTCTATATCCAGTTTTTCCTTCAACACCAGACGATTGCCCCAGCGCCAGGTCTCGCCCTTATGTGCAAGCAGATCGCCATCGATGTGTTCGGCCCAATGGGCATCGGGGCCAACCACCATACCCAATTCTACTTTCTCTCCGTTTTTTAAAGTCACATCCTGCAATTTTTCGTACATCATACACCTCTAACGAATGATCCCATAGTGACATGAAATCCGCTTGCAAGGGTCATCCCAATAAAAATCGGAATACCTGATAAACGTCAGGTTGTCACCGTTTTGATGAATTTGCCCCATCAAAAAGCCCAATATAGACATGAAACAGGTTGGGCGCAACATGCGCATATACAT
>CAXNEV010000025.1:0-15779 GCA_964200925.1 Candidatus Latescibacterota bacterium
GTGTCGGCGGCGGCTCAATTGTTGCACATTTCGAGAGACACACTGCGTTATCGCATTTTGAAATACAACCTCACCCCATAAACCAACCGGGTTAAATCCCCCAATTTTTGCCCCAACTGGGTGAAAATCCCCAATCTGGGTGTTTTCACCCAAAAAATACCTTCCTGTTTCGATTCCAAAAAATATCTAAAATTTAAAAAAAACAATAAATTAAATGACATTTCCTCCTGTGGCACATCTGTTGCAAAACAAAAGGGCATCCCTACAAAACAAGCCGTAAAACATGGGCCTGCTCCTTTCCCCAAAGACGGCTCTTGCCCGATCCGTATGCAACAAGTGTGGTTTTGAAAAACTTCAGGAGGTGTGACTGTATGAACTTTCGTTTGGTGTGGACAAAACATTTCCGTTATGCCTTATGGACAATGGGCATTGCCGTGCAGGTGGGATGTCACTCGGCCCAATTGCCGAATGCCCCTGAATTAAGCCCTCCAGATGAACAAACGACAGATGTTGCCATCGCCAAAAGTGCTCCTTTGCGCATTGCCCTAAAACCTTTTGCACTCAGCAAACCCACAGGAAAACAAACAGCCTCATCTATCGTCGAAAAAACAATTGATTCATCGGGCGGAAAAATGACCATTGCCCATGAAAAAACCCTAACTGATTTTGTTGTTCCGAACAAAGCCCTTGATCAACCCGTTGTCATTTCCATGCAGATCCTTGGATCGGGCCCTTCGGCCGTGGTAGAACTTGGCCCCGATGGCCTGCATTTTGATCGCCCCAGTATATTGGCCATCACATTTCCCAACAAAGACGTTGATCCCGATGATTTAGGTGGGTATCTCGTGCATGAAGACGGGTCAGTCACCCCTGTTCCGTATAAAATTCTGGTCAAGCGCAATCGCATCACGATTATTATGCTTGTCTCTCATTTTTCGCAATATGGTTCTGACGAAGGTGAGGAAAACAACGCCGCCACAATCGACTACTCCTATTGCCATGAAAACTACTGCGTGGATGACTGGCAACCCTACCAACCCGGATATTAACCCTTGCCCAACAGGCTCCTTTGTTTTTTTATCCATCAACCCCAACGAGGATTTTTTCGATGAAAATTCTGACCTTAGAATCTCAAATAGACATCCTGCTTTCATCGGTTTTCCAATCAGAAATCGCCCCACAACACACCCTCGACTGCGTGGATCGATTGCTGTCTATTTTTAAACAGGCCGGTTCTGTAAGACCCGATACCCATTCATTTGGATCCTTGTTTATTGGTGATGAATGTTTTGATGTTTGATACCCCATTTTTTTAAAACCCGAGAATTGAATCCGTGAATACCCCCAATCCCGACCAGATCATTGAGCAACTTCTTGCCAATGTTCGCCAGGAAAACCTTCCTGCAGCCAAAGCCATTCAATATGTTGATCGCGTTTTGTCAACATTTCGGCGCATTGGTCTTATCGGACAAGACGAAGCCTATATTCTTCGCGTGCTTGAAAGCATCGGAGAATCTTATGAAGCCCTGAGCAGTCTCAACAAAGCGGAAGAAATTTTTCGGGAAGCTCTAACGGTCTCCAAGAATCACTCTAACCGCAAGGTTGAAGCCGCGTTGCTTTGGAAGATTGGTCGTGTTTTGCGCAAGCGAAACCGGTGGGACGAATCGCTGCTTCATGTCAGAGAAAGCCGACAAATACGCGAAGCCATTCAGGATTCACCGGGCATAGCATGGTGCTGGATCAGCGAAGGAATCAACCATTTCAACCAGGGGCTTTATCCTCAGGCCACACAGGCCTATCAACAGGCCCTTGAAATTGGCCATCAAATCAACGACCGTCGCATCATCTCATCGACCACGATGAATTTGGGCGTTTTGGCAACCATTAAAGGCGATTTTGAACTTGCCCTTTTGCACTACCAGAACAGCCTCAGTCTCTATGAGCAGTTAAATTCTTTGGGCCCCATGTCACAAACCTATCACAATTTGGGCATGTGTTATAAAGCGCGAGCCCATTGGCCAGAAGCATTGGATATGTTTGAAAAATCACTGGCCATAGCCTTGGACCGCGGCGACATGATCATGTCGGCCCTCAACTATATTCACAAAGGCGAAGTTTATCTTGTTTTACATGACTTGACCTTAACAACAACTTATTGTGCACAAGCCGTTGACATTTGTAGAGAAATTGATTACCCGCTGGGCATTGCGGAAGCCTATCGGGTGCTGGGATCGGCGTTTACACAAAAGGGCAATCTGGCAACCGCTTTGGGCTTGCTTACAGAGAGCCTTCGGTTGTGCCAACAATATCAAGACCGTTTGGGACAGGCGGAAACCAAGCGCGTTTTGGGCAAGTTATATGTTGTGCGCAAGGAAAAAGAAGAAGCGCGTTTGTGGTTTGAAAATGCAAAAAGCCAATTTGAAACGCTGGGGGCAACCCACGATGTTGACATCACCCGGCAATTGATTGAAAACCTGTAAAGAGCCTATTCCCTTATTCCCCCAAGGAAATACGAGGTTGACCATGTCGAAGCCATTACTCTTGATTGTATCCCCATCCCCTATCACCACAGCCATGCTTGAAGCCGCTTCAATCGGACTTGACTGCCAAACCCGACAAACGCGAAACGCACAGGACGCCCTGGTTTATATTCAAAGCCATCGGGTGACCCTTGCCGTCGTTGACCAGGATGTTTCCGAAGGCAGTGGCATTGCACTGTTGGCTCAAATTCGCGAATTGGCTCCCTTTACAGAACGCGCCCTGATCGTCAATGAAAAAGCCGATGTGCATGTGGCCATGGAAGCTTTGAACAAATCGTGTGTTTCATTGCTTTTGCGAAAACCCCTCACCGATCCGCGAATCATTCGCAAGGGTTTGCGCGAAGCAATGAGTGCCCATCGCCGCCAAATGCGCGATGAACTCAAACCCCACACACCAGAACAAACAGATACAACGCTGGTTGAACGCACCCAGCGATTGGAACGCCTTTATACAGTTGGAGAAATTGCCAGCAGCTTGATTCACCAATTCAACAATATCCTCACCATCATGAATGGACACATGGAATTGTTAATGGGCGATTTGACAGACCCTCACCATCTTTCTCGAGCCCAAACCATTTTAAAAGCCGGTCAAGATGGGGCCCGGCTCACGCGCAGCATTCAGGATTTTATGCGCTCAAACAACGCACAGACCGAGCTTTTTCAATTAAACCTTTTGATATCTGAAACGCTGAAAATGACCGAACCCATTTGGAAATCTCGCAGAACAATAAGCGGACTCCCCATTGAAATATGTACCGAATTGCAAGAGGTGCCCACCCTTCAGGGCAACCCGGGCGAATTGCGAGAGGCCCTAACCAATCTGGTGCTCAATGCCATTGATGCCATGCCCAAAGGGGGCACCCTGACCATTCGCACCACATATAAGGCCGACGAAGTATTCATTGAGGTTGAAGACTCGGGCATTGGGATGTCTGAAAGCATTCGCCGCCGCATTTTTGACCCGTTTTTTACCACCAAAGGGGAAAGAGGCAATGGTTTGGGCCTGGGCATTGTGCGCCGGATCATTCGCGAACACGGCGGCGATATTGAGGTGCGCTCACAACCCGGCAAAGGAACATGTTTTACTCTCACCATCCCGGTTCTCAAAAAAAGCCCGTCCAATGGCATCCACAAAACCGCAACGCTGTCATTGGCTTGACAGTTGCCCGCACAAAAGACCTATCGGAAACAACAAACAAAAAAAGGAGCATCTGCTTTTGACAGACGCTCCCTTTTTACATGCTATTGCAAAAAGATTAACGAATGATGCCTTCCAAATATCCTTTGGCAGCCAAAATGCCTTCCTCATTAAGTGCCGGGCTACCACTATAGCGGTGGTCTTCCAGTTCAATGGCCAGTGGGCCGTTGTATCCCAATTCTTCAAGGCGTGCCACAACCCAGTGCCAATCTACCACTCCCCAACCGGGAATGCAATACCGCCACCAGCCTTCTCCATATTGATACCGACGCCCGAAACTCTGCCCCAAACGCCCGAACTCATAAACCCCATCTTCCAAAATTTCTGTATCTTTTGCATGCACATGATGCACGCGATTTCCAAATTCTAAGAGCAATCTTTTGTAATCAACCCCGATGCGTGCAAAATGCGACGGATCATAACAAATGCCCAAATGCCGCGATGGCACCACGTCAAAAACAGCCCGCAGCGTTTCAGGGGTACAACCCAGATTGGGATATACAGGTGCAGATCCGGGATACGGTTCAATGGCCAGAAATACCCCTGCTTTTTCTGCCTCTTTGACAATATCGGGATACACTTTTTTAAATATGTCAAAAGTGTCTGCTCGCGATTGCATCCGATCATCTGGGGTCAAACACAAAAACACCACCCCAGAACCAAATTTGGCCGTTGCCCGAATGCGCTGTTTCATCACAGTTATGGCTTTGCGGCGCACTTTGCCATCTTTGCTCAACAGCCCACCGCCCGCTCCCCAATCCACAGTGCCAATGCCAATGCCGGCATCGTCGCATAACTTGCGGGTTTTTTGATCCACATCTGGCAAATCAATCGATCCCAGCCCCTTTTCTGCGGCCCACCGAATCATGCCATCCAAACCCAGCTCTTTCCCCATTGGGGGAATCCGCATCCCAACATGCATAAGAACCTCCTCAAAAAACCAAACACATGAAAAAAACAATCCCTTTCAAAGGTGTCTTGTGATCGACATGAAACACGTTGCAGATAGGGAAGTCAAGAAAATTTGTAAAGGCATTGATTTTCCATTGCCCTCTGAATGCTGTTTTACCTACCTTAAATGTCCATATAGAAGTCATTAGCGAATCAACGGAGTTGTGAATCTACGCGTGCCCTAAGCGGCAAAGTTCCCGCAGGGAACGCACCGCAGGTGCCCCGCTGATCACGAGCGAAGCGAGTCATCTGCGAACCAACGAATCGTCTATTTGCCTATCTGAGATTATTCAAAACGACCATGACAAACCATCAAACCGTGCACCATTATCAAAACGAGATGGCCGCCTTGTCCCCACAAGGCCAGCCCGCACTTAAAATCTTTTGCCGTCCAACACAACACACCCCAACGGGACAACAAATTGGCGTGCTCGATGCCTCTTACAATCCTTTCACATTTGCACACGAAGCCCTTTTAAAATGTTCTTTTGAAGCCCTTTTACTGAACGAAATGATCTTAATGCTTTCACGTGCCAATGTTGACAAGGAAATTTTCGGCGCAAATTTGGGCCAGCGATTGGCCATGCTGATCAATTATGCACAACACCACACGCACCATGCTGTTGTCGGGTGTAGTCATGCGCGTTTTGTCGATAAAATTCAGGCCTTACAGACCCAATATACTGCTGATGCCACTTTTTATTTTATTGTGGGACATGACACGCTGATCCGGCTTTTTGACGCCAAATATTACAACAACATGCACGATGAATTGCGCATATTTTTTTCTTCTGCACACATCATCACAGCCAATCGGGAAACCCATGATAAAAAGGCGATACAAATTTTTCTGCAACATCCCGACCGTTCTTGTTTTGCCAGTCACATCCACATCATCACCCTGCCAGAAACCGTTGCCCACATCTCATCAACCCTTGTTCGCCAACAGATCCAGCAAAAAAAAACCATAGCCCATCTGGTACCGAAAAACATTGCTTTGACCATACAAAAACTGGGGCTTTATCAACCATAACATGCAACCCAACCCTTTTTCCATAACTCCTGTATATTTTGGCAAACACACATAAAGCTGTTGCCCAGAACCTCAGAATTGCCTAATTTTTTAATGGCAAGTTGTCTGCACACCGTTTCTATCAGCCCACCTGTAATCGGGATTTTTTTATGAAAGACGGATACGGCCCGGTTCTTAAAATGCTCGGTCAGCGCACGGAATCCAGCTCAACCGATATGACCTGGGTGGCGCTCGTTCTATTGATATTGCCCATCATTTTGCTTTTGGGCAATTATTTGCGCCATTATTTGCAAAAACGCCGGAACATTGCCTATAGTTTTGACCAGCTTGAAAAAATCGGTAGCGAAAAACAACTCAACTATCTCGAGCAATCTGTTGTGTCACAAATGGCCACCATTGCCCATATGAGCAATCCCGCCTTTTTGTTGAGTTCTATTGAAGGATTTGACCATTCGGTGTCCATCTGGGTCAAATACTTAATGCAACAGCCCTGGCAAAATATGGATGCGCAAATTGCCCATCTTGTTTCTATTCGCAAAAAGGCAAATCTGCGTTATTTGTCACCCGAACGGCCTCCGGTATCCACGCGCGAATTGAACATTGACCAAAAAATTTACTCTCTGGCAGCTTCCCAGAAAGGCTTGAAGTTAATTTATGCAAAAATCATCGATCTAGACGACCTGTGCATCACAACCTCCCTTTTCCAAACAGATCGCCAGAAAGTTCACCTGTCTAAAAACCACGATATCTGGGGATTTTTCTGGTCGGAAGGCGGCATGGAGTTCCGCTTTCGCACACGATTGCTGAAAGAAATTAACCACGTTGCGCATTATTTGATGCTTTACCACGGCGATGAATTATTCCACGATACTGAATGGGAAATGTTCACATGCCAACAAGATATTGAGCTGGTTGTCGATTGGGTTTCAAATCTCGAACACGGCACCAATTTGTCGCCCAATATTTACGACCGCATAGAAACACCGCCCACTCTGGTTGTGAACCTCAATCAGTTGAGCAGCAGTGGATTTACACTTTCATTCGATAAAAAACTGGAAATTGATGATTTGTTGCGCGTTCGAGGGGGCAATCAAATCCCTGCGTTTTTGGCAGACCGCATTGGGCGGGTAATCAAGGTGAGTGAAGAAGGAGTTTTTTGCAGATTTTTAAAGATCGATCACGAAACACGGCATGACATGATTACTTATATCGCCAAAAATATGTCTGTTGCGTCCTTTGCACAGCGCCTCAAAAAACCCGCCAAGCGTTTTTGAATCGCATAAATAATCAGTGAACCTACTTGAAACACCTCATCATTTTTCCTGTAAAATCCCCACCAGCATTTCCAGTGCCGCCAGATACCCCCGCCAGCGAAACCCGGCAACAATGCCCACTGCAATTTCCGAAAACACCGAATGCCGCCGCCATTCTTCTCGTGCATGAATATTTGACAGATGAACTTCAACCAATGGCAACTTGCTGTCTTCAATGGCATCGCGCATCGACACACTGGTGGTGGTTAACCCGGCTGGATTCATGATGATGCCGTCTATTTTTTCGCGCCATTCCTGAATTTGATCAACCAAAGCGCCTTCATGATTGGACTGAAAAAAAACCAATTCACAACCGAGCGCCTGGGATTTTTCTGACATGCGCCGATGAATTTCATCCATGGTCATCATGCCATAATGCTCGGTTTTTCGCCGCCCCAACATATTGATATTGGGCCCTTGTAATACAAGAATTTTCATGATCTCACCGGTAATTTGGCATTGGCAGAAAGCATCGCAATCAACCGCGACAGGGTTTGTTTCATCTCATTGCGAGGCACAACCAGATCGACAAAACCGTGTTCCAGCACCTTTTCGGCGCGCTGTGCCTGACGCAGGGATTCCATCTCTTCGGCCCCCACAGAACTGCCCGTAATGCGCTCACCGGTAAATCCGATCAGGGCATTGGGCTCGGCAATATTGATATCGCCAACAGATGCATAACTGGCCGCAACTCCGGCTGTGGTGGGATCGGTGAGAATTGCAATATACAGCAATCCTGCATCGGACAATTGCGACAGCTTGGCATTCACTTTGGCCATTTGCATCAATGACAAAATGCTTTCCTGCATGCGCGCCCCACCCGACCGGCATACAATAATCACTGAGCGGCGATCTTTGATACACCGATTGATCAACCGGCAAATGCGCTCGCCTTCTGCCGATCCCAAAGACCCGCCAATAAAACTAAACTCGTGAATGGCCACGCCCACATGCAATCCGTCTATCGTGCCCACACCGGCCAGCAATGCCGCATCCATATTGGTGCGCTTGCGATAGGTTTTGAGGCGTTCTGCATAGGGCACACGATCGACAAAATTTAACGGATCGGCCGATTTAACTTCGGCCCCCACTTCTTCAAAAGAGCCAGTATCTAGAATGGCCGCCATATAGTCATGGCTTGGAATGCGAAAATGGTGCTGACAATGAGGGCAAATGCCCACGCTCTGGGTCAATTGTTTGTGGTAAACCATCTGGTGGCAGCGTTCGCACTTGACCCAGATATTATCGGGCATGCGCCGTTGAACCAGCGATTGAATACCCGATGTGAGTTTGTCGAACCAGTTCATCTCTCATCCTTTCAAAATGGGTTAACAGCGTGTAATATAAACCGATTATGCCATAAGAACAAGCCGTTTCCCAAGGTGTATCAAGCCAGCACGTTACAAGCACCTTTCATTTCACATCCCTTTTACAGTAAAGATGCAAACAGATCATCCGTTGAAGTTTCTATTCTCATATTCCATTTCTTATTTCCCTTTTATTTCTTTGCAATCCAAATTTTTATCCCCTTTAAAATAGGCCCCAAACAGTGGCTTTTACCTGTTTTTTTGTCCAGATTTTCTATTGACATAGTTTCATTATTCTTATAAATTTCTCCGAAGTAAAAAAGACCAAAAAGGGAAATTGGGTTCTTATGTCACAACCTGAAACAAAAGATGCAAAACAACCCTATTTATCCCTGGTGATTCCGGCTTATAATGAGGCCCTTAGAATTGGCCTTACGATCCAAAAAACAACAGATTATTTAAAATCACAACGCTATGCCTGGGAAATCATTGTCGTTGATGACGGCAGTTCAGACAACACCGCAGAAATCGCCAGCAATGCCGCAGGTGATTGGAACTCCATTCAGGTGGTTCGCATTTTTCCCAACAGGGGCAAAGGCCATGCCTTAAAAACAGGCGTACTAAAAACGCAGGGCCAATATGTTGGGTTTATGGATGCCGACTACAAAACCGACATCACCTGTACTTCAGACGCACTCAACAAGCTCAATGCGGGCTTGGATATTGTGATCGGATCGCGGAAAGCAGACGGGGCTCACATCGGCACACAGCCGCGATCCTATCGGCGCATGGGTTCTTTTATTTTTAACAAATACATTCATTTTTTACTGCCCATTTTAAGCCATTACAAAGACACGCAGTGTGGTTTTAAGTTTTTTACCCATCGGGCTGCATACGAAATTTTTTCTCGGCAGGTTATTGAACGATTTATGTTTGATGCCGAAGTGCTCTATTTGGCACATCGATTGGGTTTCAAAGTTTGTGAAATTCCGGTGAAATGGTCCAGTGATCACGATACCCGAACAAAAATCATTGAAAGCATCGTGCGCAATACCATAGATCTCGTTCACATTCGAAAACAACACCGACATGTGGCTCCCTTGCCATTGACACCTCTGAAAATGGAGAGTAACCAGTGCTGATTGCGAGTTTAAAAGTCTTTTGCGACCTGGTTGAAACCCAGAGCTTTTCAAAAACAGCGGTGCTCAACACCGTGACGCAGTCGGCCGTTAGCCAGCAACTCAAAAGCATGGAAAAGCGTCAGGGCAAACAACTGATTGAACGCGAAAAACGCCGCCTGACACTCACGGCCGAAGGCGAAATTTTTTACCGTTATGCCCGGGAAATCGTGCGTCGTTATGAAGAAATGGAACACCGCATTCAGGCCTTGGGCGGTGTTGTTTCAGGCACGGTGCGCCTGTCTTCGATCTACAGCGTTGGCATGCTCGAATTGGCCCCTTTCTTAAAATCGTATCTCAAGGCATTTCCCCGGGTCAATTTTCGCTTGCAATACGACCAGGCAACCAAGATTTATGAAGATGTGGGTAGCAGTGAAATCGACCTGGGCATTGTGGCCTACCCACGGCCCCAGCGCAATGTGGATGTCATCCCCTTCACCGAAGATCAAATGGTCGTCATTACCAGCCCCGACCATGAACTGGCTGGTCATCAAAATGTGTTGCCCAAAGACCTGGGTCACTTCCCACTGATTCTTTTTACACCCGAAACACCTACCCGGCGCGCCATTGACCGCTTTTTCCGAAAACACGGGGTGCGCCCCAATATCGTGATGGAACTCGACCACATAGCCACTATCAAACACGCAGTTGAAGTCGATATCGGTATTTCAATTGTACCGCTCAATGCCATTGAACAGGAAATTGGGCGCAATACCATTGTTTATATGCCATTTAGCGACAAACACTTTGTGCGCCCCCTGGGCATTCTCTACCGCAAAGGGCGCAGTTTGTCGGTGGCAACCCAAAAATTGCTCGATGTGTTAATGGAAGGATCAGGTCGTCAGCGGTTTTCTCCTGAACTGTAGGCATCTTCATTTTTATATAAAAAATCCAGGAACGGATGCCCTCCCTTTCTGGATTTTTTTTTGTAAACTTGCTTATATTTGTTAGATTGAATGTTTAACCTTAGGACTCGTCCATAAATTCGTTTTCGGTATTATTTCAAATAGGCAAATGAGCGATTTGTTGATTCGCTGATTCGCTCTGCAAAGTCTGCAAAGATCGCATGTTCAAAAACTCATGGCCATACCTATTTTGGAGCCCTAATTCGATGCGCATCCGATGGATCTGGTTTTTAACCGTGCAGATCTTTTGGGTCACGCCAACTTTTGCCGATTGGCACTGGTATGCAGGTGATCTGCGTTATTATTCTTCACAACAAATCAGTCGAAAACTACCTGCGCGCATCCTTGAAGCCACTGATAACGATCTGGACTGGTGTGTTTTTTACGGCCTCCACCAAGAAGGCTTTTTTATTGGCTTGCCAGAATTTATACGTGAAGAAAAACTCAATGACCCACGCCAATTCACACCCATTTTGAGTACCCAATGGATTCCCCAACCCGCCACCTCTTTAATCTGTTTGGGCCTCGACCCGAGATCGCCCACACCTCACAGCCAATTTAATCGTTTGCCCGCCTCCATGGATGCACAACAGGGCCTGGCCATTTTTGAAAATCCCGCCAACTTGCCGGTTGTTATTTCTTTATTTGAGAATAACCCAATAGGTTTTATTGGCTTGTCGGAGTCCGGATGGCATGGTGCTTGCACACCCGGTGGGCTTTGGGACAGTTTGCTTGTGACAGGCCAACCCGTGGTGTTGTTAAGCAAAGGCAAACCAAAGGCCAGAACCTATGTTTGGGCAGAAAGCACAAAACCCGGCCATCTGATTGAAGCTTTGCGCAAAGGGGCATCCTATGTGGCCGAAGCCGATGGCATTCACATCGACGTGCAAGTTGAAAACCGCCCACTGGGTGCCCACGCTTCAACCCGGGGTGATGCATTTATTCGCCTTCATGCCACCTCTTTGCACCCCATTAGCCAGGTTCAGATCATTGCCGATGGAGAATTAATATGGGCGGCTCAACCACGGGTTACCCACTGGGACTCGCGCATTCTGATTCCTGTTTTTGGCAAGCGATATTTGCGTTTTGTTTTTGAAAGCCAACAAGGGGGTTACAAAACATTATCCAACCCAATCTATTTATCTTCTGAAATGGACACGGGAGAAATGCCCATCATTCATCAAGATCGTGTGTCTCCCATTCAGTATGTGATGGAAAGTGCCATTGAAAGTTTGGGCGCTTTGCCAGAAAGTGCCCAAAAACATATTTTGGGCGAATACCTGCGAGATCCCGGATTGGGGTATGCAACAGCACTTGCTTTAGAAAACCGGGAAGATATTGTTTCTGAAACGATCCTGTGGGATCTGGCCCAGCATGCTGATCCCGAGGTTCGCCTTGGGGCGACATTTGCCCTTGTTGTGCGCGATGGTTTTTCTTTGAGCAACCTGTTGTTTTCACAATTGGAAGATTCTCATCTGTCCGTTCGCACGTATGCCGCCCGCATGATTTTCCAATATGCCAACGTTTTGGATCAATCGCGACTCATTCCGCCCGTCAAACAGAACTATGCTGAAATCAACAACTATTTGATTCGGGCCTTGTCTCCGACCACCAGCGATATGGATATAATTAGCTATCTGATTGCGTTGGCAAACAGCACACAATCAGACGTATCGGGGGCAGCGGCAGACAAACTGGTTGAAATGGGTAACCGGGACTTTCACACCATCATGGCTTTGCGAGATTCGGCCCTCATGGGCAATGTGATGGCCGTGAACATTCTTGGATACATTGGCGATCCCAGAATGCTGGACGATCTGAAACAAATCTTCCAAAACGCCTCAACTGGCCCTTTAAAACGGGCCAGTTTTCTCGCCCTTCAAAAACAGGGCATCGACTATCCCAACCGGCCAGCCATTCAAGCAGCCTATTTAACTGTTTCGCCCACAATTGACGGCACAATTTTGCCCGATGAATGGGCCCTAGCTCCTGTTTTATCCCCTTTTGTAAATGATATCGACGGCAGTTCTCCTTTAGGAGATATGAATGTTCACATGGCCTATAACGACATGTATTTGTTCATTGCTTTTGAAGTCAATCATCTCAATGTGTTAAAACCTCACCAAAAATCGCTAAAAATTGAATGGACGCTCGTTGCGCCAGAAGCTCAGCCAGTGCGTTTTGCCATATCTTTTCCACCAACGGAACAGCCCATTACGCGCAGAAAAGATCGCCTCATGGAAATTGCGCAAACGGTGTCTCCCAATCGCTGGATTTCAGAATGCCGAATTCCATTAACTGTACTCAATATTGACCCTACTATGGAAATTCCACCATTTCGATTAAATATGAATTTCCTGACCAGCACCCAGCGATGGATCTGGACACCGACCTATGGGGAACCTGAAAATTCTTCCCGTTATGGCAACTTGATATTTGCACCGACTGGTCCGTAATTCGATCATTAAATTCACATTTAAAGACACATATCCCTATGGAATCTGATACTGAGCTTCCGCTCTTTCCCCTTGATTTGGTGCTTTTGCCCCACCGCCGAATACCACTTCACATTTTTGAAGAACGCTATAAGCTGATGATCAATGAAAGCATGGAAAACCAAACCGAATTTGGCATGGTCTGGGGCACCGATGACGATTTTCACGACACAGGATGTGCCGCCCGCGTGGTGCATCTGATCAACCGCTTTTCCGATGGACGCATGAATATTGTGATAGAAGGTACACGGCGGTTTCGAGTTGTAAAACGGCAGGAAATACACTCTTATATGTCTGCCATCATTCAAGAACTTGACGATGATGACGAGCCTTACAACCTCGATTTAGGAGATCGCTTGAAAGCCCTTTATGAAGAAGCCCTTAAATTGTCGCTGGGATGGCCTGCCATGAAACCTTCCGCAATGGAATTGGGACATCTGTCTTATATTGTGTCCGCCAACCTGAGCATGCCATTAAACGAACAGCAGGCCCTATTGGAAAACACATCGGTCAATGCCCGTTTATCCACCGTTGCCAACGCCCTTGAAAAAGCCCTTGTTAGTTTGCGTGAAATCAAACGCCGAACGGGCGGAAATGGCCATCTGGCATAAAGCAGTTCAAAGGAACGTTATGAAACACACGCGCGACGATGCTTTAAACCTTTTAAAAGAACACACCGAAAACCCCAATCTGATCAAACACATGCTCTCCGTTGAAGCGGCCTTGCGGGCTTATGCCCAAAAGTTTGGAGAAGATGAAACCCTGTGGGGACTCACGGGTTTGTTGCACGATTTTGATTATGAAAAACACCCAACCCCGGAAGAACATCCCATGTTTGGCGTTGGCATTCTGGAATCACAGGGTTATCCCGATGCGATGATTCACGCCATCAAAACACATGCCCCTTATCTTGGCATACCGAGAGATAGCATGTTGGACAAAACCCTGTTTGCCGTTGATGAACTTTCGGGATTCATTGTGGCCGTCACGCTGATGCAACCGTCCAAAAAACTGGCCGACCTGCAGGTGTCATCGGTCATTAAAAAAATGAAACAAAAGGGATTTGCCAAAAACGTCAGCCGCGAAGACATTCAAACCGGTGCCAACGAACTGGGTCTTCCGCTTGAAGAACACATTGCTTTTGTGCGCGATGCCATGCAAAATATTTCAGACGACCTCGGTTTATAAACAAAACACATGCCCAATTAACGCAAAAAAGCGCGAGAACCATTCTCGTGCTTTTTTGCATTTGTATTTGCCTCGACCATCGCGCCGGGCTGTCGATGACTGTTATACAACGCACTCTGAACTCCGCACTTTTGCCTTTTGACTCGTGACCCGCAACCCGTAACTGTTTTATATCTGCCCCTGATAAATGGCATCCACCAGTTCCATGGTCTTAACGGCATCGTCAAAATTCGTATCGGGTTGTTTGCCCGACTTCACACAATCGATTAAATGTCGGTTCATGGCAAATGCCCCATAAGCAACATGCTCTGCGGCACTGCCTCCCAACTCTGCCGGGTTCAAGACCTGCGCGGGTTCCACTTTGCCATCGGCAAAAACCTTTCCGCCTTCTTCCGGATCGCCAAACACCGAAATGCCGGGGCTGTGAATTTCAACTGTAAACATGCGCCGCCCCGTCATCCAGTTGGTCAACAACACCCCCGTTGCACCCGATGAAAATGTGACAAGCGCCAAATGGATATTGCAGTGAGCAACCCCCAATCGGCGCACATCGCTGGCCACGCTCACCACATCACCCCCGCACAAATACCGCAATGTATCCACCGCATGAATGGCATCACAAGTCAAAATATCCATTGCCCCACGATAATAGGGCGCGCCGCCAACCGCACATTTGTAAAAGGTGGCCACCGCACTGTGAACCGGGCCTTTTTTTTCACAAATTTCTTTGCCCGTTCGAATCATGGGTGCAAATCGCCGTTGAAAGGTCACGCCTGTTAACACATTATTTTTTCGTCCAATGATCGCCATTTGCCGCGTCTGTTCCGTTGTCACAGCCGGGGGTTTTTCAATAAACAAATGGCATCCCATCTGCATCACCGTAGCTGCCACATCGTACAAATGATGCGGCGGCATAACAGCATACACCGCATCGGGCCTTTCCTTTTCTATCATCTCCACGTAATGGGTATAGCGCCCCTTGATCCCAAACTGATCACCCACCTTATTCAACCGATCTGCATTGAGATCCGACACCCCAACAAGCTGCACATCGCTCATATCGTGTAACGACGGATAATGCGCACTTGCTGCCCGACTCCCTGCACCGATCATGGCAACCTTGACAACCTTTTTTCCACCCGTTTTTTTTGCCGTCTGTTTGGCCATACCCTCATCCCTCTTTCTAAAGGGGTCAAACCCCCTGTGATCCCGCATCCATAATGTCAACACACATGAAATTGCGACGCACATGTATGAATGCTCACCACACAGAAGTCAAGCAAACAATGAAGGGCAAAAAGAAAAACAAGGGTTCCGCAAAATCTCGCAGAACCCTTGTCCCGGCCCATGCAATATCCACCGGAAACATCATTTTACCAACTGCATTTGCCCACATCGAAAAATTGATCCGCTGTCAAATTGTGCAACAGATTCTCCGCAATCGCCCACACCACCTCATCGCTCACAAACGCATTGGCAGACACACGCGGTTCAAACCGCGCAATATTGGGCTAGCCCACTGACATGAAACAATCGTTCCATCAAACGCCTCCATAGGACTCGTTCAAAAATTAATTTTCAGTTTTTATTTCAAATAGGCGAACTTGCGAATCGTCTATTCGTTGATTTGTCACAAACCATAACGTTATTTCTGGATGAATCCATAAC
>CAXNEV010000026.1:0-15687 GCA_964200925.1 Candidatus Latescibacterota bacterium
TTTCCGGGTGAAACTGAACGCCAAATATGTGGTCTTTCACAACGGCAGAAACAAAAGAGTGGCAATAGGGTGTTTGCGCCAGAATCTGATCGGGTTTGTCGGTTGATAAATGATAGCTGTGAACAAAATAGAAATTGGCATTTTCTGGAATGGTTGCAAAAAGCGGGTGCGATTGTTTTTGCAAAACTTCATTCCATCCAATGTGCGGAATGCGCTCCTGTTTGTCAGAGGGCTCGAATTTTTGCACGGTGCCAGAAACAAATTCCAACCCCGGTGTGTTGCCCCCTTCTGTACCCATTTGGGCAATCAGTTGCATGCCCAAACAAATGCCCAGGATGGGGATATTTTTGTGCAATACCGCTTCTTGCAGGGCTTCTTCCCACCCATTTTTTCTCAAATGGGCCATGCCTTCGGCAAAAGACCCAACACCGGGCAAAATGATGTGGGAACACTTTGTCAGATCGTGCGGGGTGTCGGAGATTACAGGCGTGGTGCCACAGGCTTCCAATGCGCCATAAACCGAGCGGAGGTTGCTCATGCCATAATCGACGATGAGGGCGCGTGTGGTGGCCGAAACGGTTGGTTTGGGAATGGCCGAATAGGTGGCGGCAACAGATGCCTGGACCGATTCGTTGTCATAGTTGATTTTGGTCAGGTTGCCATGCCGGTCTTTGACCAGATTGCCCTGGCTGTCTGTTTTGAAGATTTTTTTGTTGGTGAAGCGGTCGCAGATTTTGATGAATTCATCTGTGGTCAGTTCTAAAGGTTCCAAAATATCTTCTATGGGTTTTCCCAAATACGTCCACGGAAATTTTCCATCGTGCATTCTGACAAGATCTATGCCATCTTGTCTGGTGATGCGGCCGCGGCGAATGTGCAGGCAGGCAATATCTGTGGCCCGTCCAAAACCAAATTTCAGAAATTTGAAATAGTCGTGAATGCCCGTCTGGTGGTTGTCGAGGTTTTCGTAATTGACCACAGATCCTTCAACCGTTTGCGACAGGGTTTGAAATCCATAGGCATTGGCCAGCAGCGCATTGGCATATCCATCCCAGGGCAAATAATAACCCAGAAAAAGGCCGGTGACACCAACGGTTGATAGATCTTCATCGGTGGGATAGGTATAGGGGATGAGGTGTTTGGCTTCAATGCCTTCCACGCCGATCAAATCGGACACGCGCAAACCCAAGAGGCCACCAAATTCTTCCAGCCAGCGCCGATTTAACACATTGTTTTCAGAGGCTTGTGCCGGGCCGCCATATTCGTTTTGCGGATTTTCGCCCCAGATGAGCAGCGGCACGCGAAATTGCACGGCCGCGCGTACGGGAATGGTGAAGATGCCAACGTGTTCGGGCCATGAAATGTCGCCCACTTGCGCAAGGCCAATGCGGTTTAATTTGGCTCGCACTTTGGGGTTGGGAGAAAATTCAACATAATCAACACCCAGTTGTTTGATGTTTTCAATGTTGCGGCGTCCAATTTCTGACAGATCGCATGTTGTGGCTGTCACACAAAGCGGGTTCATGCCCAGTTGCAAAATGCGAATGACCTGCGTCGTACTGTCTTTTCCACCACTGACTGGAACAATGCAATCCCAAGTATTTCCACTCTGATCGCGATATCGTTCCAGAATTTTTTCCAATTCGATTTGCCGCGTATCCCAATCGACAACTTTGCGTTTGTCAAAGTTTCTGCATGCGCTGCAAACGCCTTTTTTATCGATATAAAAATCGGGTTTGGTGTCGGGCATAACACAGCGGCTACAATATTTGATCATGGTCTGTGTACCTGGAACTTTGCGAGATTTTGGCGCTTAAGCGACAGATGTTTTCAAAGAAACAAATTTGTTTGGCGTGCCGTTGACGGGCACTTCGGGCACAATCATTTTTTTAATCTGAGTTTTGGTCAACCATTGGGTATTGGTGTCGCTGCTATAACAAAATCCTTCAGAACACGGAATACCGTCTTTGGTTTCTTTGAACAATTCCCCATCCCAGCTTTGTATTTCCGGCAAAATGGCATAATAATCATCGTATTCCATCGTATGCCGAGCATCATCTTGAGAGATCATGATTTCATGCAATTTTTCACCCGGTCGAATGCCCACTGTTTCAAGCTGACATTTGGGCCCAATGGTGCGGGCGATATCGACAATTTTGACACTTGGGATTTTGGGCACAAAAATTTCGCCGCCGATCATGCGTTCAAAATTTTTCAAAACAAAATCAACACCCTGATCCAATGTAATCCAAAAGCGCGTCATGCGAGGGTCGGTGATTGGCAGGACACCCGTTTCGCGTTTTTTCAAGAAAAAGGGAATAATACTGCCCCGGCTTCCCGAAACATTGCCATATCGCACCACGCTAAAACGCGTGCCATGTAACCCGGAATAAGAATTGGCTGCGACAAAAAGTTTGTCGGAGCACAGTTTGCTGGCGCCATACAGGTTGATGGGGTTGGCGGCTTTGTCGGTGCTTAACGCGATCACTTTTTTCACATGGTTGTCTATGGCGGCATCGATCAGGTTGGCCGCTCCTAAGACATTGGTTTTGATGACTTCAAGCGGGTTGTATTCTCCAATATGCACATGTTTCATCGCTGCGGCATGCACGACATAATCAACGCCGTTGAGGGCGCGATAAAGCCGTTCTTTGTCTCTGATATCACCAATAAAATAGCGCAATACCGGGGGATCGCTATCGGCGATTTGGTTGCTCATGTCGTAGTGTTTTTGTTCATCTCTGCTATAAATGATCACCTTTTTGGGGGTGTATTTTTCGAGTAAGGTCTGTACCAAACGCTTGCCAAATGTGCCCGTTCCACCGGTGACCAATATGACCTGGTTGTTAAACATGGACTATTCCTCAAATGTGAACGGGGTGAGCGCGGCTTTTAAATGTGATTTTAGGCGTTCTGCCCCAAAAATGGAACAAAAAAACAAACTTTGGGATGGGGGTTTGTTCAGAAGGGGATGTGTGGAATCGATCTAATGGGATGGTGCTTCTTGTTTTATTATCGTCACTTCTTTAAAAACATTGATTGATAATTTGCAGGGTTAGCCTGAAAATTATCGGGGGTGTGTTTTTGTGAACAGCAAGGTTTGTGCCAGTTTTTGGTATGGAAAATAGAGGGATATGGAACTCAGGAAGGCGCGTTACCTAGAATCCATTTTTATGAATAACTATTTGTTTTTTTTAGTTTTTAAAATTTTGACCCACAGCGGTTTTTGCCTTGTTGTGTTCTGGCGCAAGATGTGATCTCTATGCTTGGGGATAGATGAGGGTGAGAAAAAAATTCCTATGATACGGGTCCCACATGTGACCATTCAAGCGGTGTGCCTCGATGAATAGTGGTGGTGGCGCATTGTCCTATGATCTGTTCGAGATAACGTGGGTGTAAACCATATCCCGGGCGAATTGAGCGCACATTTTGACGGGTAAAGACAGCGCCTTGCGGGATGTTTTCCACGGCAAACAGAGATCGCCTGAATGCCCGGCTCTCGGCCTGTTTGGGGCCAATGGCATAGGTGACCGTTCCCATGGCTTTTTCGGCTGTGCGAATGGCGTCAACCATGGCTTTAAATTCATCGGGTTCAAGTGAAAAAGCACTGTCTGGGCCGGGAATATTGCGCGAAAAGGTCAGGTGTTTTTCAATGACACATGCCCCCAAAACCACGGCGGCAACCGGAACGCTGATGCCCAGGGTGTGATCGGAAAGACCTGCTGGTGCCCCAAATGTTTCAGACAGATGCCTGATGGTGCGCAGATTGGCTTCTTCTGGTGGTGCGGGATAGGCACTGGTGCATTTTAACAAGATCAGTTGATTGGTGCCCGCAGTTTTCAGGGTTTGAACGGCTTCGTCGATTTCTCCCAGGGTGGCCAGACCCGTGGACATAATAACGGGTTTCCCCGTTTTTGCAATCTCTTTGAGCAAGGGAATATCGCCATTTTCAAATGATGCCACTTTATATGCAGGCACCCTGAGTGTTTCCAAAAAAGCTACGGCGGTGGCATCAAAGGGTGTTGAAAAAAAATCGAGACCCAGGTCGAGCGCAATTTGTTGCAATTTGGGATGCCATTCCCAGGGAGTATAAGCCTCCTGATAGAGTTGATAGAGGTTTCGGCCTTCCCAGAGAGTGCCCTTGATTTGGAAATACGCATTGTTGCAATCAATTGTCAGGGTATCCGGGGTATAGGTTTGAAGTTTGACCGCATCGGCACCGGCTTCTTTTGCCGCTTCAATAATGCGTTTGGCTTGGTCGAAGTCCTGGTTGTGATTTGCCGAAACTTCTGCAATGATATAAGCAGGATGGCCTGTGCCGACTGTTCGGCGGTTGATTTGAATCGTGGGCATAGGGAGCTTTCTCATGGGTTTGCGATGGTTTGAAACCAGGTAAATATCCGACATGGAATGTTGTTTTCTACGGTTTCTCTGCTCATTTTAAAACCCGCTTTCAAAAACGCTCTGGCAGAGGGTTCATTGGTGGCAAATGTGGTGCCTTCTATGGTGGACACCTGCAATTCCTGGCAGGCTTTGGGCGCTGTTAATTGCAACAACAAACTGCCCATGCCCTGTCCGCGATAGGGGTGATCAATTTGGAAACTGATGCTGGCGGTATCGGGGGTTATCCGGTCGTATCGGATGAGGCCCAATGGACGTGTTTCCCGTTCGAGAATCCAGATGCGGGTATCGGGTGATGACAGCCGTGCGGCATACCACTTGAGATGGTTGGGCCAAGTAGTGGGATCTTTGTGAAAAGAGTTGCTGCGCGCAATGGGATCATTTGCCCAGCGATAGAGCAAAAGTGCATCTGTGGGTTCGGCATGGCGTATCATGGGCTGTTTGATGCGGTTTTCAAAAGTTGTTAGCATCTGGACAACGCGTTGTGCGCCCAAACCATCGATCAAAAACTTGCCCATTTGACGCATGTGTGCCTGTTGAGACGGATTGTGCAACAGGTTTAAAAGGGATTGTTCGATTTTTAGCGGGGTGATTTCTGACGACAAGCCCAAGAGGTGAATTGCGCCAAGTTGTGACAGGGTTTGGGCCAGTTCAAACTGGTTGTCAGCAACAATGACGGAAAGGGTTGGCACACCCATCACCAGCAGTTCCCATGTTGTGGTGCCGCTGGCAGAAATGGCCACATCGGCCCAGGCGATGTGTTCTGACAGATGGGAAACATCGGTGCATAATTCCAGATTGGGCGCATTGGAAACGGCCTCTTTTAACTGATTCAGATGGGGATTGACCGGGCCAACCACAATGCGTGCATGAAAATCCATTGTTTGACAATTTTTTAAGGCCTGTATGACGATTCCGGTCACATTGCCGGGATCACTGCCGCCCAGGGTGACCAGGATATGAGGGGGGGATTGGGTTGTTGTTTTTGGAGTAAATTTTAGAAATTCGGAGCGCAACAGCGCATAACGCAGGCCCAAAAGAAAAACGGTGCCGGGCGGGCAGGTGTAGTTTAAAGTGTGTGCGTGAATGTTTTGATTGAGCAATACATCGGCATCGCAACAGGGCTGGTGGGCTGTGTCATCAATAATTAGGGTTTTATATCCCAAAGCCCGGCAGGCCGATTGATAGGTGGCATCAAAATGATATCCGTCGATGACCATCCAGGGAGAAACATAGGACGAGAAGATGGTTTGAACAGTTTGCAGGTCGTTGAGATGGGGGTAGGGGGCTTGTATGGGATGAAAAAAAAAGGCTTCTGATTCGATGCGCTTGCGCAGGGATGCACTTTCACAAAAACTGAGGAAAGTTGCCTTGCCCCCTTGATCGCGCCAGTGTTGGGCCAGTGCCAAACACCGCATCAGGTGTCCGGCGCCAATTTGCCGGGTGCTGTCTGCGCGAATAAAAAGGTGGGGAAGCATGTGGGCTATGGGTTAAAAATCATGCATGAAGTGATTGAATGGCCGCCACCACATCATCGATGTTTTGTTCGGTCATCTGCGGAAAGATCGGCAAGGTCATGATTTGTTCATAAGCGGCTTCGGCAACGGGGCACATTCCCGGTTGGGTGCCGAAGGTGTTGCGGTAAAAGGGGTGCAAATGCACGGGAATGTAATGTACATTTACACCGATGTTTTGATTGCGCAACCCTGTGAAGATTTCCGCATGGGATTGGTTTAACATTTGTGTGTCGAATCGAACGACATAAAGATGATAGGCATGGGATATGTTGTTTTGACAGGCCAATGGGGTGACAAACGGACATTCGGCCAATGCCCGGTCATAACAGGCGGCCAGGTATTGGCGGCGTGCAATAAAACGGGGCAATTTGCGCAATTGGCTGATGCCCAATGCACACTGAATATCGCAGAGGCGATAATTGTATCCCAGTTCGGTCATTTCATAATAAAAACTGCCTGCCTGTGCTCGTTGGCGATGGTCGGTGGTGATGCCGTGGTTGCGAAAGGTGCGCAAACGTTCGGCAAATTTGGGATTGTTTGTCACAACCATGCCGCCTTCACCGGTGGTGATGTGTTTGACCGGATGAAAGCTGAACACGGTTAAGTCTGCAAGCGATCCTATCCGTTGATTGTGGTATTCTGCGCCAATGGCGTGGCATGCATCGGCAACAAGGTGCAGGCCATGGCGGTTGGCAATGGATCGCAGTGCGTCGTAATTGCAGGGTTGCCCGGCATAATCAACGGCAATAATGGCTTTTGTTCGGGCCGTGATTTTTGCTTCAACCTGTTCGGGATCAATTAACAATGTGTTGGGATCAACATCGGCAAAAACGGGGGTGCCGCCCTGATAGACAATGCAGTTGGCACTTGCGGCAAATGTCATGGGGGGCACAATCACTTCATCGCCGGGTTTGATGTTCAGGGCATACATGGCCGCATGCAATGCGGCCGTGCCGCTGTTGACGGCCACAGCTTCTGAGCTGCCAACAAAATAGGCAACGGCCTGTTCAAATTCGGCCACTTTGGGGCCGGTTGTGAGCATGTTTGATCGCAGAACTTCAACGACGGCGGCAATATCGTCTTCGTCGATAAACTGGCGGCCGTAGGGCAGAAATTTGTTTGGCATGGTTTGTAAACGGGTTTTGGCGGGTGATAAAACGGTTGCCATAAATGTAAGCCTTTAGACGGGTTCAGACAACGGATAGCAGGTCGCATTCGGGCTGATAGGTTGCTGAAACGGTTCGTGTTGCCTGTTTTTCCAAAACGACCAAACAGCGAAAAGCAAACAAAGCAGATAGGGATTTGAGGTGTTTTTCCCATTTGTTCAAACGGGTTAACAGGTTTGTGGTCAACATGGTTTTGTGGCGAAACCCTCCGCAAAGCGGGTAGGCAAACAGACCCATGCGCTCGGTGGTGTGTATTTTCAAGGTAGGATATCGCCGGGTAAATTCGGATCGGTGTTTCCAGAAAATGGCTGTGGGATAGGCTTGGTTGGAATCGAGCGGATTTTTTGGCGTTGTTAAAACCCGAAACGGATCGGCATTTAAATTGTGCGATTCGGGGTGAAAGTGGGTATAGACAAAATCGGAAATGGGAGAAATATAGGGTTCGATCATGATGGCGCGGCCACCGGGGCGCAACACGCGGGCGGTTTCTTCAAAAAAGCGGTGGGGCGATCCGAGGTGGTGCAACACGTCGAACAGAAAAATATTGGATATGCTGTCGGCCTGGAAGGGCAGGGCTTCGGCATCGTTGACCAGATCGAGCCATTCGTAGCGCTCCAGGTCGGAAGAGACGATACGCCCGTTAAAATCTTTGAGATTGCCAATGCCACCGCCCAGTTCAATGGTGATGCCATCGGTGTGTTGCACATGGGCAAACATCTGGCGGTACCAGTGTTCATAAATGGCGCGGAGGGCTTCTTTTTGCCGCCAGATATCGCGGTGAGATCGCAGGTTTTTTTCCATAATTGGGTGCCCGAACGGGTTTAATTGAATTTCAATTTGCGCAAAGCCACCCAGCACATGCGAAACAACAACAAGCCATGTGTGAAGCGGCTGATGTTGGTATCGCCATACACGCGCTGGCGGTAGCGGATGGGCACTTCGCAAATTTTCATGTGTTGTTTGGCTGCGCCAAACAACAGGTCAAAATCGCCAAAGGGGTCAAAGTCGCCAAAAAAGGCGCGGCCTGCGGCGATTTTTTCATAGTCGCGTTTAAAGAGCACTTTGGTGCCACACAATGTGTCGCGCATGCGCTGATCGAGCAGCCATGTGAAGGCCATACTGAAAAATTTGTTGCCCAAAAGATTCAAAAAGCGCATAGCCTGTTGTTCCATTGGATAGACCAGGCGGGTGCCGTTGATAAACTCTCCTTTGCCCAAAACAAGGGCATTGAAAAATTTGGGCAGGTCTTCGGGTGGAACCGTGAGATCACCATCGAGAATCATCAGAATATCGCCGGTGGCGGTGACAAATCCCTTGCGAACGGCATCGCCTTTGCCTTTGCCTTCCTGGCGCACGAGTTTGATGTCTTTTTCGGGATACAGGGCGATGATGCGTTCTATTTCGGCATAGGTGTGGTCGGTTGAATTGCCTTCCACAAAAACGATTTCGGTGTGGTGGCCCATTTTGGGCACGCGGTTGACGGCATCTTCAATGGTGCCGGCCTCGTTGCGGCATGGAATCACCACACTGCACGTCAATTTTTGCGGATCGTGGCGCACGTCACCGCGTTTGGCCACAAGCTGGGTAAACAAACACAATTTGCGCACACCCGGCAATTTTGCAAGAAACCGGTTGCACAATGGCGCCAGAAGCGGAATGCGCTTGGGCATCAACATCCGATAGGTTTTGCGCACCACTTCAAATCCGCTGATGTAAAGCAGGTTTTCAATATCGTCGAGGGCCAGCCAGTTTTGTTGGTGCAGCGGCATTTTGAGGCCAATGCGCTCGGCAGCTTTGAGCGCGGGTTCCCACAATTGGTTGTAGTAGTCAATGACGATGCGCGTATCGGGGCGGGTGACCCGGCGAATGCGCTGAAAAAAATTCTGAATGTCATCCAGATCCCCCATGAGGCCAGAGATGATGACATAGTCAAACGTTTCTTCTATGGAAAGCGCTTCGGCATCCATCTGGCAAAATTCAAGATGTGGATATTTGGCGCGGGCCACATCAAGCATTTGAGCGCTAAAATCAATGCCCAATCCGCGGCCCGGTTTCATGGCTGCCAACAAATCGCCGGTGCCACAGCCGATCTCAAGCACCGATGATCCTTCGGGAATGATATACCGATAGGCTTTTTCAATGTCGCGGTGATAATACCGGTTGCGCTTGCGATAGGTATCGCGGTGGTTGGCCAACTGGTCGTAATAAGAAATGCGATCTTGGCGATTGGATGGCAGCATCAATGGAGGACTCGCCGGTTCTGTGAACGGTTGCAAGGATTTGAGCGCGTGCATCATGAACTCCTACAATATAAGCCTAATTCTTCAGATCGTCTGAACTTTGGCGGCAGATTTGATTTCGATGAGATCGGGTTGGGCCTTGTGCTGACGGCGACCCAAATAGGTTTCGGGGCGCAGGGCATTGCCCAAAATGCTCTGGTAGGCTTCACACGGTGTCCAGCACTGCGGGCACCGATCCTGCCAGATTTCTTGCTGTAACTGTTTGGCCTGTTCGCTGTGCCACAGGGTGTTTAAATCGTAATCGACATCGCGCAGGCTGCCAATTTTTTTGTTGTAGATGGTGCACGGAAACACATTGCCCCACGAATCGATAAAACACGATGCACTCAGTGCATGGCAGGGCATGGGATTGTTTTTGGTTTCCAGATATTGGCGAACCTGTTTGAGATAGGCTTTTTCGAGCATGGATACGGGGGTAAGGGGAAACCCGCGTTTGTGGCTATAATAGTCAACGGCCTGGGCCAAGTCTTCGGCTTTGACATTTTGGCGCAAATTTTTGTCGGTATTGCCAAAAAAATGTTCGGATTCATGGATGATGTTGACGTGATAATCTTCATAGGTCAAATCTGGGATTTCGCGTTTGACGGCTTCAAAGGCGACCGGAAAATGATCGACATTGGATTTTGACAAGGTCATGCCCAACACCACCTTCACATTGGGCAATTCGCGCAATTTGCGGAAGGTTTCGATCTGTCGTTGCCAGCCGCCATCGATGCCTCGGATGCGATCGTTGGTGGCCTCATCACCATCGGTGCTGACCGTGATAATGAGTTTTTCGGTTTTCATGCGCGAAATTTCGCGGGCATTTTCGACAATTTTGTCGGTTAAATACCCGTTGGTTGGAAAATGCAACAGCAACAAATTGGGGCACGACGTGGTGATGGCTTCGCAGATATCGACAAAATCTTTGCGAATGGTCACTTCGCCGCCGGTCAGATCAACCCACAGAAAATCGCGGGCTTTTTGAAAGAAGGTGCGAATTTCGTCAAGTTTCATTTCGTCGCGGGGTTTCATCTGCCAGATGTTGCAGGTTTCGCACCGATAGTTGCACCAGTAGGTGATGGCATAGGTCAATTTGTATGGAAAATCGAGCCGCTGGAAATTTGATTTCAAAACGCGTGCGGCCAAATGGGCATACGGCGTTAAGCGCATGGGTCGTTCCTCAACGTTTCTGCAAGACCTTCGGATAACGAATATTGGGGGATGAAATCCAGTTCTTTTTGCAAGGCATTGGACATGCAGGATAAACATGCCCCGATGGGCGAAAAAAGATAGGACGGCACGATGCGCGAGACGTGCAAAAACTGATCGAGCACATCATACGTTTTGTTGAGCAGTTGAAAAAAGATGCCCGGTATTTTTACCAATGGCGATGGACAATTGATCTGTTGCCGAATCTGGTGAATAAGCTGCCCAAATGTGATCGGTTGTCCGTCGCAGACCAGATAGGTCTGGTTGATGGCTTTTGGGTTTTTTTCAACGTTAAGACACAGGCGAATCAGATCGCCGATATAAATTAGGCTGAATGTTCCCGGCAAATTCAAACGGCCAATAAGGGCATTGGACGTGATGGCCTGTGTGATGGCGTTGATGCCCGCGTCGGGCCTGCTGCCGGGGCCATAAATCATGGCAGGCCGCAAGATGGTGTAGGGCATGTTGGCCTGTTTGGCAAACTGTAAAACGCATTGTTCGGCTTCGCGTTTGCTTTGTCCATAGGCCGTGTCGGGATAGGCGTTGCACGGATCGGTTATCGGATGGGTCAATTTTTTGCCGCGCGTTTGCGAGATGGCGGTTAAACTGCTGATGTAAATAAACCGGGTCACCGTGCCAGACTTTGTGATTTCTTCAAGCAAATTTCGGGTGCCCAGCGTGTTGACCAAAAGGGCATCTTTTTTCTGGGTGCGCAGTGACGCATGCCCGGCCACATGAAAAACGGTTTCGATATTCTGGCAGCATCCCATCAGACTTTCCTGGTTGCACAGATCGGCGCGGAAAATGCGCACGCCCGGTTGCTCAATTGCCGCAATGTCGCTTTGTGGCCGCACGAGGCAAACCACCTTGCGGCCCTGGGACACAAGGGCCTTGAGCAAATGCTGGCCGACAAAACCGGTGGCGCCGGTGATCAGGGTTTCAGGCATGGGATTCTGGCGCAGGTGTTATGTGTTTGATGAGCGTTTCGGGCACGGGTTGGGAAAATTCACGGCGCAGATAATTGGCCGGTGGCAAAACGCGCTTTTTGCTCATCATCAAATTGAGTTCGGTCTGGTTGTTCCAGAAACAATCTTTGCAGGCACCGGCGTCTTTGCGCATGCTGCTGCATGCCTGCGAGTGCCAGAATTCCCTAAGACGACTCTGGCGCACATTGCCCGCGCTGCGGCGCATTTCGGCCCATGGAAAACACGGATAAATGTCGCCCCAACTGTCAACGGCCAGCGTATTGTAACCGGCATGGCATGAAATGGGCAATGGTTTGCCGCGAAAGGCTTCGGGAAACAATTGGAGATATTCGATGGTGTTTTCGATGCGGTCGGTTTGTTTCTTTTTGGCAATGAGATAATCAACAAGGGCATCCACTTTGCCAAGCAAGTCCTGCTGGTGTATGCTAAAGTGTTCGCTGCGCGTTTGCACGTCATAATCCAGACCGATGTCTTGCACGGGCATAAATCCAATTTGATCCACACCCATGTCGATGAGCATGTCCACCAGTTGCGGAATTTCGCTGTAGTTGTCGCGTGTGATCACGGTGGTGGTGGTAATCGACATTTTGTTTTTGTGAGTACGGCGCACGTCCAACAGGTTGTCGAGGGCCAGCATCACATCGGCAAAACTTTTTTTGTGGCCGCGAATGGCATTGTGCGTTTCGGCTCTGGCCCCATCAATGGAAATGGATGTGGCATGCAGGCCGATGTCGAACATCTCGCGGGTTTTGTCGCGGTTGGTAAAGGCAAACCCATTGGATGACAGGTGCGTGAGAATGCCTTTTTGAACGGCGCGGCGGATCAAATGCGCCGTGTCGGGATCGAGCATGGGTTCGCCGCCGGTAAACCCGATGGCGGTGGTGCCAATGGCGGCAAAATCATCGACGATTTGCAGTTTTTCTTGCAGCGACAGTTCTTCGCGACCGGCTTTTTTGTATTCGATGTGGCGATAGGGCAAATCGCAAAAATGGCAGCGCAAATTGCATGCATAGGTGGTGAAAAAGGTGCCGTGAATGGGACCTGTTAATGGGCGATTGACCGTTTTTCCCAATCGAATGGCCGGCCATTTGAGGGCTTGCTGAAACGGCCAGAAGATGCGGCCCTGTTTCACCTGGTTGTACAGTACGGTTAAATAGGATTTGCGCATGGGTTTCTCGGTTATGAATTCAGAACGGTTTCGGGTTTGGGTGTGCTGAGTCCTTGAAAATAAGGGCTTAAACGCTCGGGTTCGGTTTGTGAGGCCGTGACCGGAGCGGGTTTGCGTCCAAACAAAATCTTTTTGACCACAGCCCAGCCTTCGTGGCGATATTGCCAGATGAATTTGGCCAGGTCGCCAAAGCGAAAATTCCACAAGAAGACTTTGAAATAACCAATCATTTGCAAAATTTCGAGTTGTTTGCGCGACAGGTTTTCAAATTCAACGGCGTGGCCGATTTGTTTGTTATAATCGTTCCAATCGCTAGAGATGAGCCTGTATCCGCCTTCGCCCTTGCGCGCCAGTTCGGCCACTTTGGTGCCGGGGTAGGGAACCATCACGCCAAACAATGGGGTGTGGGCATTTATTTTAACAGCCAGATCAACCGAGCGCATGGCTGTTTGCCAGGTTTCGTTGGGATGGCCAATGATCATAAAACTTTCTATGGGCAATCCAACGGCATCGGCCATGTTGCGCGCGGCGATCACTTTGTCGATGGTGATGCCTTTTTTCATGTTTTTCATGATATCCGGATCACCGGTTTCAATGCCCAAACCACAACTGCCGCACCCGGCGGCTTTCATTTTGGCAAACATTTCTTTGTCCACCAGATTGACATGGGTTTGCGCAAACCACGTGAGTTTTTTGTTGATGCCGTGGGCAATCATGCCGTCGAGGATGGCGTGGGTGCGTTCTTTGTCAGAGGTGAACACTTCATCGCAAATATACATGCGTTCCGGGCCAAATTTTTCGACGAGGTAAACCAGTTCTTCAAGGACTTTTCCAACCGAGCGTTTGCGCACGATGCGCCCATTGGGGTTCATACAGAAATTGCACATAAACGGGCAGCCGCGCTGGGTCATAAACAAATAACGCGGGGCCGGTGGCAAAAGATCCCAGGCCGGAAAAGGGATCTGGTCTTGATCGGCAATGCGCTCGCGTTCACCGGTGCGCACGATTTGTTGACCGTTGCGATATAAAATGCCGTCGATGTGTTCAACAGAAAGGCCGAGAAGCAGGGCCTGGCACAGTTCCTGAAAGGTGATTTCGCCTTCGCCATATACGCCATAGTCAAATTCGGGAAACTCGATCATGGTTTCTTCGGGCAGGGCAGATACATGTACACCGCCGATGATGGTGGGAATCTGCGATGACAAACATTTGACCAGCCCGGCAATGCGGGCGGCAGGTTTGATTTCATTGGTAAAGGCAGTCAGGCCGACAATGTCGGGGCCAAAAGCAGATACGCGTTCCATGACCTGCTGGTCGTTGAGGCGCTCAAATTTGGCATCGACAATTTCAACTTTGCATGCCGAATTTGTCAGCAGTTGCCCGGCCAGATAAGCCAGTCCAAGGCGTGTGAAGTCCGGGGTGTCATATTGGTCCACACGCTGGTGCGGTGGCGGATTGATCAGGAGGACACGCATGAGGTTTTTCCCTTCTGTTTTTGAACATAAAAACTTCCAAAGAGCAAATATTTTAACCAGGTATAAACATAACGAAACCACACCGTGCGCAATTTGATGCACGAATCGCCGTGTTTGCGTTCGTATTCATGCGACGGAATTTCGGCCACGCGATATCCGGCATGCAGGGCTTTGATGCCCATTTCCTGTTCGATGGTGGTGATGTTTTCCCGAAGGTTCAGACTGCGGGCCGCCTGGGTGCGAATGGCGCGAAACCCATTTTGTGTATCGGTGAGTTCTACTCCAAACCGATAATTGATGCCCAGGGTGATGATGTCGCTGCCGACCATTCGGAAAAATTTGAGGAAATCGCCGTGTAATTCATCCGACCCCCCTCGCATGCGCGAGCCGACCACCAGATCGGCCTGATCGTCCAAAATGGGCTGGATCATGCCGGGAATATCATCGGGGCTATGCGAGCCATCGGCATCGATAAAAACGATGATGTCTCCACGGGCTTCCTGTATGCCCACGCGAACGGCATCCCCTTTGCCTTTGCCGTTGTCTTGGACGACGCGGGCTCCTAAAGAACGGGCAATTTCGGGGGTGCCGTCTTTTGAGTTGCCATCGACCAGCAAAATTTCATCGGCATACAGCGCACAGCCTTTGATGATTTCCGGCAAGGTTGGGGCCTCATTGCGCGCCGGAATGACAACGGTGACCTGTTGGGTGCGCGAATGTCCGTTCTGAAATGCAACAGGAAACAGGATATCTGGGGTTTTATTCATGGCTTACCTCACCGCGAAATGGTGACAAAGACAGGATTTCGGAAGGCACTTGTGTGAGATCGAAAATCTCGATCTGTCGGCTTTGGGGATAAAGGCTGTGAAGGTTGTTCAACGTATAAACCTGCACAGGGCCGTCGGCTTCAAAATATTTTCTGGGCAAAGAGGAAACGGGGTTGTTCACCACAATGATGGGTTGAGATGTTTGTCTCAGCCGGGTATAAGCGGATAAATTGTTGGGTTCGTGGGCATAAACGCCGCGGTAATAGCGTTTGATGTCGAGCAGTTCAAACGTATTGTGATCGTTTTCACGCGGATAAAACCGAATGTGGTGACGCAAATCAGGGGTGGCCTGATCATAGGCTTCAGACAGATAAAAATACCAGATGGGCCAGGCACTTGGGGGCTGGGTTGACAACTGGCCGCCATGTGTTTTGATGTGCTGCATCAGGGCTTGCACCGCATCGCGATAGCCCGACTTCAGGGGCAGCAGGTCGCGCACGCCCCAGACGCCATTGGCCGTGAATGCGAGTACACAGGCGAGGGTTGCAAGTGAATACATCCGTTTGTGAAAATAGGATAACATCCACACACTGCCTGCTGCTGCAAGCAGGGCCACAGACGGCATGATAGCGGCATAGTTGCGCAAAATGTAGTATAACCCTTTGCTGTGAATCAACGATGGGGGCACCACCACGGCGAGGAACAGCCCCAGGATG
>CAXNEV010000027.1:0-15566 GCA_964200925.1 Candidatus Latescibacterota bacterium
GGCCAATTTAAACGATCAACAACTGCACTTTGACACCTATGGCCCGCTGGAAGAAAACATCACGGCCATAGCCAAAGATGGTGACACCATCTGGATGGGTGGAGAAGATACGTTCCAGACACCGGCACGGGGCATCACGCGGTATCATTTAAGCACCCTGACATGGGAATATTTTGATGCCGATCATGTCATCGGCATGGACGATCCGAAAATTGCAACCATTTTACCCGATAAAGAGAATGTCTGGTTTGGCACTTACAGCGGTCTCATGCGTTATGAAAGGCAGACCAATCGGTGGTTAACCTACCGCGACACCTACGTTTGGGGTCGCATCAATGGCATGGCTCGTGATGGCAATTTGCTGTGGATAGGTTCCGATCGGGGGTTGGCCTTGCTCGATGTGCCCGCCGATTCGCTCGATCGCGTCTCCGGCAGTGAACGGGCCGTCATTCAAACCCTTGTTGCAGGGCCAGATTTTATCTGGGCAGGCACAGAAGTGGGCCTATATCAGTGCCGCCGAGGAGACCGAACCTGGCGACCTGTGGCCGACCCCCATGGGTTTTCCAAACGATCCATACGCGCCCTAACGATCTACAATCACGACCTCTGGATAGCCACAGAAATACCCGGCGCATTGATACGCCATACCTCGTCGGACAGCAGTTGGCAAGAATTTCCGCTCTCAGAACTCAGCAACCGCCGACATGTCAGCATAACGGCCGACAGCACCCATATCTGGGTGGGTACAGATGTCGGTGCCTTTTTTTTGGATATACCGCGCCAGCTATGGACCCAGTACAGCACATTTAACGGCCTCATTGACCCGCGCGTTCAGGCAATGCTTCAAGATGGCAAAGTCATCTATTTTGGCACCACAAAAGGCATCAGTCAATTCCATTGGGCCCGTGAAATGTTCAATAAAAATTAAGGTTTGGTTCAAACACAATACCTGTGTGTTGCAACAAGAGAGATGAAAAACTGCTATGGATGATCGCTTTTCTTCTTTTTTTTGGAATGAATAGAGAACTCGAAAGAATGAATAACCGATCTCATGTATAAGTCCTTTAAACTAATAAACATTTATTTTATTAGACAAACTATTTTGCATAAAAAAGTTCGTGACAGATGGAGAAGTTTTTGTTACTTTTACAACTCATAATTGCGGTATTCATCTGAAGCATCCATTCAGAAATTGACAAAACCCGCCATGAGCCATCAACTGCGTCAAATTCGCCTTTGTGTTTTGCGCGATCTTCTTAAAATACAAATTTTTAAATATAACGGCTGCCCAGGTGACGTCTGTTGCCAGGATGGCCGTTTTATTTTGTTCATTGTAGAATGACCTCTTATGAAACTTGCCTTAGGACTCATCGAAACCATCGGATTTGTCGGCATCACAGAAGCTGCTGATGCAGCAACCAAAGCAGCTTCTGTTGAACTGTCGGCCTTTGAACGAATCGATGGTGGGTTGGTTTCAATTCGGCTTTTAGGCGATTTGGGGGCTGTTCAGGCCGCCGTTGAAGCCGGGGCACAGGCAGCACAAAAAGTGGGCACGCTCAAGTCTTGTCATGTCATTCCCAATCCACACGAAGATCTGGTGCGCCTTTTTCACCTGCAAGGCAAAAACGCCCCGACCAACCCTGCAAAACTCGAAGATTTGTCTGTGCACCAGTTGCGCCAACTCGCCCGTGACACCGCCGGTCTTGCCATTCAGGGCCGCGAAATTTCCCGGGCCAATCGCGAACAACTGCTTCAAGAACTGCGGCGCGTTCGGGGCGAAACATAATTGTGGAGACAACGCCCATGCAACCGGAAACCCTGTGGGAAAAGCTCAAACAAAGTATCAAAAAAAGCGCGGCAACCGCTGCTGTCAAAGCTGAACATCTGGGCAAACTCGGGCGTGCACGCCTGGATTTGGCACACACGCGCAATGCCATCCACAATGCCTTTGCAGAGTTGGGCACACAGGTTTATCAACTGCTTGAACAAAACCCGGACATGCTTTTGGCACAACACGAAACCGTTCAAGCCCAAATGCACACCATCAAAAAATTGGAAGAACAGCTTAAAAACCAGGAGATCGCATTCAAAAATCTCCAGGAAACAGCCGCCTCATGAGTGTGTCATCAAACAATATTCTGCAATTTTTCTTGCCACAACGCTGTTTTTTGAAGTAGTGTTTCAGTAATACTGCCCTCAATTCCTCTTTGAAGGCACCAAACCACAAACCAACACCATACCTTCAATTAGAAACAGGAGGTGTTTATGTAGGTTCTTCCCCATAATAGCAACCCCGTAGCACACATGCAACGTTCGTCCACATCCTTACGTGTGGGATTTCTAACGGTATCCCGCCGGTCACCCGCACTGTAACTCCCCAGTGCGAACCAGGAGAAGCTGACGAGTGTCACGACTAGCTAAAAGACCTTACGCGCGCGAAGATGAATCGCTAGATCAGTACCTGCAAGAAATCGGCGAAGTTAATTTGCTCACAGCAGACGAAGAGGTTGAGTTGGCCAAACGCATCAAAAAGGGCGACCAGGAAGCCCTCGAAAAATTAACCAAAGCCAACCTTCGATTTGTGGTGAGTGTCGCCAAACAATATCAAAACCAGGGTCTGTCTATGGGCGACCTGATCAACGAAGGCAATCTGGGTCTTATTAAAGCCGCCAAGCGTTTTGACGAGACCAAAGGTTTTAAATTCATTTCCTATGCCGTATGGTGGATTCGCCAAGCCATATTGCAAGCCCTTGCTGAACAATCGCGCATTGTTCGCCTGCCGCTCAACCGCGTGGGTGCCCTGCACAAAATTGGCAAAGCATCCAGCGGTCTCGAACAGGAATTTGGACGCGAACCCAGCCCAAGTGAAATCGCCGATGAACTCGACATGAGCGATTTCGAAGTTCGCGACACCCTTAAAATTTCCAGTCGTCATCTTTCGTTGGACGCGCCTTTTAACGAAGGCGAAGACAACAGCTTGCTCGATGTTTTAGAAGACGGCATGCAACCGCCGCCCGACGAACATCTGCTTGATGATTCGCTGCGCAGGGAAATCGAAAAAGCACTGGCCACACTCACCCCGCGCGAAGCAGAAGTGATCACCCTCTATTTCGGCATTAATCGCGAGCAACCTCTCACACTGGAAGAAATCGGAGAACGCTTCGGATTAACGCGCGAACGGGTGCGTCAAATCAAAGAAAAGGCTCTGCGCCGATTGCGCCACACATCGCGTAGCCGTCCGTTGAAGTCTTATCTGCACTAACACATATCAGGTTCTATTGAATAGGCCACAGCGGGAACTCCCCGACGTGGCCTATTTTTTTGTTGGAGGCATTGGGGAAGGGTGAGGACAAGGTCATAGCGGGGATTGTAAAATTGTTTATATTCATGGTCACAAAGAATCGCCGCTTGAATACCGCAGAGCATAATATTCAATGGGGAGGTGTAAATGTATATTGGCACACAGACACAGTGTCGAGATGAGGTTGATATCCAGGTGCTGGCGCAACTTGGGGTGTTTCATGTCGATCAAACCCCGGTTGAACCCTGGACCGACTGGACAGTTGATACACTCAAGGCGGCACGCGATCGGTTTGACAAATACGGCGTGAATCTTGAGATGATTCACATTCCTCTGGGTTCTCAAAAAGTTTTCAAAAACGAAGCGGGTGCCATTTTTCTGGGGCCAAGTGATGCGCGTGACCGGGCGATAGATCGGATGTGCGAGACCATTAAGATGGCGTCTGAAGCGGGATTGCGCGGGTGCAATTACAACATTACGCTGTTGGGGCATTTGAGAACGGCATCGAAATACGGACGCGGTGGCGCAAAGCTGTCAACGTTTGAATATAACAAGTTGGATCATTCTTTGGGTACATTTGAAGGCGGTGCGGCCGATGAAGATACGATGTGGGAGCGGATTGACCACTGGCTGAAGTGCGTTATTCCCGTGGCCGAAGAATACAAGATTCAAATGGCTTGCCACCCATCCGATCCGGGCCTTGGTTATGGTGTGACCTATCGCGGGGTTGCGCGTGTGTTGGGTATGGTTGATGGGTTTAAAAAGTTTATTGATCTCTACGACAGTCCGTATAACGGATTGAATTTTTGCGTGGGGTGCATGTCTGAGGTTTTGGAAAATCCCGCCGAAGAGATCTTTGATGTGATTCGCTATTTTGGGTCCAGAAAGAAAATTTTCAATGTGCATTTCCGAAATATCAAAGGGGGACTCAGGAATTTTGTCGAAGTTTTTCCCGATGAAGGCGATGTCAATATGCTCAAAGTTTTGCGCACCTTCAAAGAGGTCGATTATCCGTATATGATTATGCCCGATCACGTGCCGGGCCTTGCCGGGCCCGAACCGGCGCGGGTTGGGTTTGCCTATACCTACGGTTATATTCATGCGTTGTTGCAGGCCGTGAACGAAAAGTGACGTTGTTTATGTAAATTGGCCCATGCCTCAGGTGCTGGCTAACTGGAATCAGATGTGGTGAAAATAACAAGACGGCAAGGGTCCGTGGACGCACCGTCTTGTTATTTTTTTTGTAAAGCAGAAGAAAACGCATAGACAAACCCGTCACAGGCACATGTCCACAAACCATTGCCCGAAACGGCCGGTGCAGAGAGGGTTGGCATTTTTAATTCGTATTGCCAAACAGTTTTTCCGGTTTTTGCCTCCAAAACATATACATGGCCATCTGCCGCGCCCAAATAAATCCAGTCTCCTGCCACAACGGGTGTTCCCACAACGGATTTGCCACCTCGCACATAGGGTGTAAACGATGCCAAACCCGCCTGAGATGTCCATACCCAGCGTTCTTTTCCTGTTTTGTGATCCAGTGCATATAACCGGCCATCTCCAGTAGGCACAAACAACAGTTCACCCGACAGCGCCGGGGTGCTGGCACACCGGGTATTTTCCAACGGTGTTTCCCATTTTACAGCCTGGGTTTCCAAATCAAAAGCCCGGACGCGCGTGTTGCCACTCACGGCATAAATGCTACCGTCTGGGCCCACCACAGGCGTGGCATTTATGCGAAATGTTTTGTCCTCGGCATTGTTCCACACGGTCTTTCCTGTTTCCCGTTCCATGACCCACAAATTGATCGGCTGTCCATAAAAAGCCACAACCAGATATTTTCCAAATGCTGCGGGTGACGGGTAAGACCCAATCCAATCCTGTTTGCCCATATCTTCTCGTACCCACACAGGTTTTCCCGTGTCTATATCCAATGCTACAAAATGAGGGCTCATCCCTACAAACACACACCCTTCAAACACAAGCGGAGACATATAGACCCAACGCAAAGATGGATCGCCCAATTGATACGACCACACCTGTGTTCCATCGCATGCATCAACGGCTATCACCTCCCCTGTGATTGTGACGCCAAAAACGCGCCCTCCATGATAACTGGGTGCCGACTTCAGGGCTGCCGTCATCTCTTGTTGCCACAGCAATGTGCCCTGGTTTGCATCAAATGCCAATAAAACATTGCCCGCTACCTGATCTTCCCGTTTGGCCCCCACAAAAATTTTGCCATTGCCCAAAACGGGCGAGCCTGTTAACAGACCACCGCCCGTTCCCACTCGCCATGCCAATTCCAATGGAGGTGTGGGGCCCAAAGCTGCACATCCGCAACGGTGAACATCACCTCCCAAAAGCGGCCAATCCGCTGCTGCTTGAGGCAGGGTTACACCCGGTTGTTGTGCCACCTGACCCAACAGGTTGTCAGGATGTGGCATGGCCCCCAATCCCCAGAAGTTGCCCGTTGCACCCAATGCCCGAAACACCGTTGAAAACGCGCCGTTTTGATAGGTACACAAACGATATCCTCTTGGGCTTTCATCAATGCCCCCAAAACACAGGGTGGGGGTGTTGTAGTGTACTGTATTGCCGTCTTGAAACACGCGGCTGCTGTGCCAATGTCCAGACAGGGTGGCCAATATCGGATAGGGTTTTAATGGATCGTAAAACGCTTGCCCCAATGGATAGTGTATCAAAAAAATGATGGGTTTCCCCGCTGCTGCAAGATTGGCATGGAGCCATGTGTTCTGATGATCTGGCTTGCGCCAGGTTTGCCCCACCGCGTCGTACATCACAAAGTGGAGAGGGCCGTAATCAAATGCGTAATACGGTGGCCCCAACGCCGCCATATACATGTCGCCATTTTCATTGGGCATGGTTGCATTGTCATCGTGATTGCCAATGCCATGCCACATAGGCAATTGCGACGTTTGAACGGCCTCCAAATAATGCGCATATTCGGCCTGGGTGCCCACATTGGTCAAATCCCCTGTTGCGACAATAAATCGTGCGGTGTCTCCTACGTCGTCGTAAATCTGTGCCAGATCAGCCGTGAGATCTGCAACCCCTGTGCGCCCGTTAACGGCCATGTGGATATCGGTGATTTGGACAAAAGAAAAATCGGCATCCAAACTTGCGGCATCTGGACGCAACATGAAATCCAATACATTTGTTTGGGTCAAATCGCAATAAAAAGGACTCTGCAAAACATAACCCGCAGGCACATTCACAAACACAAACCGATCTTCGTCTTTCCGTGGCAACACATATCGCCCTTCCGCATCTGTTGTCACCACTTCGCGGCCATTTGACACCCGCACGCCCAAAAGTCCGCCTGCATTTTGCACCCGCACATAACCTTGCAACATACCGATATACACTCCCTGTTTATTCGTACGCTGTTTTGCAGTTTAGGAACCCAGAATACAGGATATCAATGGTGCATGCCTTCCCGGTTCATGTCTTTCTGGTTTATAAAAAATGTGTAGCGGTCGGTTGTATTTCCGTTACATTGCGATCCTGATTCACAACACAAGGTTCAAGTAGGTAGATAGCACAGGTATCCAGAGTGTTCAATGCTCAAAAGGAGCTCTTCATGATATGTCGATAGAAAGAATTTTTCAGCGCGGCGAGCCAGTGGTCTGGCGGTCACTTTAAACCGTTGAAAGTGTCCATTTTTCACCATTGTCGACACCTAACAGATTGGATGCACAGGAGAACTTGATGCCCGGAGATATCAGCTTACCTATCGCCTATGGCCGCACGGCGGAAATTTACGCATGGCAAGAAGGACAGGTGCTCAAGCTTTTCTATGACTGGTTTGAGATGGAAGACATCAAATACGAGGCACGGATTGCTCAGGCGATCCATGTTAGCGGACTATCTGTTCCGGCTGTGGGTGAGATCATTCAAGTGAATGGCCGAAATGGTCTGGTATATCAGCGTATAGATGGTGACACCATGTGGAAGCAATTGTCACGGAAGCCTTGGAGATTATGCAACTATGCCCGACGGATGGCCGAACTTCACGTTGAGATGCACACGAGCACCGTTCAAGCAGATATCCCTTCCCAGCGGCAAAAGCTGGTCAGTAAAATCCGTCATGCAAAGGCGCTGCCTGAACATCTGAAATCCAGGGCCCTGGTGACGCTTGAAAGGATGCCGGATGGAGATCGGCTATGTCATGGCGATTTCCATCCGGGCAATATTCTGATAAACGCAAAGGGCGAAACGATCATTGACTGGATCGATGCGTCACGCGGAAACCCGCTGGCCGATCTTGCCCGCACAACCATCATCGCCCTTGGTGCGGTGGAAACGCGCCAGATCCAGGGTTTATGGATGAGGGCCTTCGTGCGCCTTCTTCATGCAGCATACATCCGCCACTATTTTAAACTCAGCCCCGGCGGGGAAGACGAATATAAATGTTGGTTGTCGATTGTTGCTGCCGCGAGGTTGAATGAGAAAATCTCCGAAGTGGAGAAATGGTTGATCACAAAGGTCGAGAAGATTTTGTAAATTGGCCAAAGCACCCGATATGAAATGGATCATTTTCCGTTCCAATATGCACGGTGAGTCTCACGTTTATGCCGTCGAAATAGAGAAACATTAAAAAACGGATTGCAACCTACAATCCGTTTATATGAGCATCCATTCAACAGGTTATTCATTTGCAATAAGTGTTCCATTGAGATATTTGTGAACGATGCTGGAGATCAAGGTTTGATAAGGCACTCCTTCTTTGACAGCCTGTATTTGAATTTGGTGATAATCTTTTTCCGAAAGCCGAAGGTTAATCCTTTTGTCTTTTTTTAAGGTATGACGTGCGGCTTTGACAGCTTTTTGTTTTTCTGCTTCGAGATTTTGAACAGGCTGCCAACCATCGGTCTCAATGGTTGCCATGAGCTCTTTTTCTTCGTCATCCAGTGGCTGAAACGCGCGTTTGGTTAGTTTGATCATCACTCACCTTTTAATCCATATTTTCTGGTAAATTTTCGACTGGGAAAAGCTGTTTTTAGAAAAATTTCTGTTTGAGTTTCAATGTATGGAACAACAATAGCATATTGGTCAATCTCAAGAATGTACATTTTCTGATTTGGATATCCTGGGTTTGTTTCAATACCTGCAATGTGGCCAGCTTCAATCAAAAGAGCTATTTCTTCAAAAGATATGCCGCGTTCTTTTTGAAGTTGTTTGTTTTTGTCAGGATTCCAGTTCAGATATTTCATGAGAAAAATATAGATAGCTGTCTGCCTTTTGTCAACACACAGGAAAAGGATATGTCATGGCTGAAACAAGACCCAATATCATTTTGATTATGACCGATCAGCAGCGGTATGATACGATTGCGGCACTGGGTTTTCCATTTGTGGAAACGCCCAATCTGGATCGGCTGGTGCGCGAAGGGGTGTCGTTTGACAATTGTTTTATTACAGCACCTTCGTGCGCGCCTGCGCGGGCCAGTTTGTTTACCGGGTATTACCCACACACGACGGGCATTTTTAAAAATGCAGACCGCTGGACAAAGACCTGGGTGGAGCAGTTGTCCAATTCGGGTTATCACTGTGTGAATGTGGGCAAGATGCACACGTTTCCGTATGAAACACCTGCCGGATTTCACGAGCGTTATGTGGTGGAAAACAAAGATCGGTATCTGGAGGGGCGCTATTATTTTGACGAGTGGGACAAAGCATTGGCTGCACGCGGATTGGTCAAGCAGCAACGCACGCTGTATCGGCAGCGCCCGGATTACAAGGAACGTTTGGGCGCATTTGAATGGGAACTGCCCGAAGATGCGCACCCCGATGTGTTTGTGGGCAATACGGCGATCTGGTGGCTGGATGCATATCCTCAAACGCAACCGCTGTTTTTGCAGATTGGTTTTCCAGGCCCGCACCCACCCTATGACCCCACGCCAAAATTTGCCGAGCGGTATATGGACAAGGATTTGCCGATTGACGAGGTCAAGGCCTCAGACTTAGAGGGGCAACCCCCGCCGTTTAAAGCCATGAGAAAACACAATTGCGAGGTGGATCACGACTCTGTTGTTCACCTGATGGATCCAACGCCTGAACAGCGGCATTTGCAGCGGGCTTATTATCTGGCCAATGTGACGATGATTGATGAGAAGGTGGGGCAGATTTTAGAGGCGCTGGATCGCAATGGCTATCTGGACAATGCCGTGGTGATTTTTACCTCCGATCACGGCGATTGTTTAACCGATCATGGGCATTCCCAAAAGTGGACGATGTATGATACCATTACGCGGGTGCCAACCCTTGTGTGGGCACCGGGGCGATTTGACGGAGGACGACGGGTGGATGGGCTGTGCCAGTTGTTTGACCTGGGGCCGACCATTCTGGAGCTGGCAGGGGTAGTGCCGTCTGAAACCATAGAGGCAAAGTCGCTGTTGCCCACTTTAAAAGGGGAAGATGCACCCCTGCGAGAATACGTGTTTGCCGAGCATTGTCGCGATGGCATTTTGCAGGAGGCGAAGTTTATGTCGATGGTGAGGTCACGCCATTGGAAATTGGTGCATTTTTTGGGTGAATCGTTTGGCCAATTGTTTGATTTAACCGCTGATCCAAAAGAAGAACAGAATTTATGGGATGATGTGGCCCATCGGGATAAAAAACGGGAATTGCTGAATGTGATGCGCGAGTGGTTGCTGGAGAGCAATTTGAAGACGGGGCCATGGCAGGCGGGATGGCGGTAGGGAAAAAAGAGGGTGATTGTTTTAAAACAGGGGCAAGAGCAAGATGCCAAAGGAGTGCTTCACACGCGCGAATCATGCCCGATTATTTTTGACGCAAAAAACGATCCAGATTTTTGTTTGAAAATCATTGGTGAATGGGATCAGCATGCTAAATGATTGCTTTATAAACGGATGTCTGTTGATATTTTTTTTTATAGGTCATGCTGTGATTTTGCGGCCTTTCTCAGAGAAAAATGCAGGTGAATTTTTTTTTAAAGCGAGATTGTCTTGTGTATCAACATGTTAAGCTCAAAGTGATAAAAATATGAATTTTTTTTCTGAAAATGTTTCTTGACTCTTGCCCTGGAAGATGATATTCTGGTATAAATTCGTTGTGATTTTTTGCCCTTGCATTTTGGGTGGATGGTGGCTGTGGCAATGATTGAAGACTTGTCCCGGTGGGTTGTGCTCCTGTCCTTTCGGTTTTTTGCATTACCGGGGGAGATAATGCGGAGTAACTGATGGGCAAAGAGCGCATTTTGAATGCATCCTTGTCCTCGTCATACTGCTGATCCTCCATTCACCCGTATTTACAAAAAAAGCCCTTCCGAATATCGGAAGGGCTTTTTGTTCAGGGGTTAGTTTTAATCCAATACCACCACCCGGAAGAAAGCCAGGCTTTCGGTGAAGAGCAAAAAATCGGCAAAATTGATGGAACTGTCGGGCACCAGGTCATAACGCGGATTGTACAGGTCATCGTTGCGCTGTGATCCAAAACGTTCAGCAAAAAGCAGAAAGTCGCGAAAATCGACAAATCCGTCATCGTTAAAATCTGCATCCAGGCTGACGAGGTCTACTGTCAGTGGGGTAAAAAAAGGAAGAAATTTGCCGCCGCGCCGAATTTCGGCGGCTGTCAGGCGAATGCTTGCGCTTGAGAATTCACTTTGTGGGGTAAATTTTAGTGTGCCGAGAAGGCCGTTTTCTGTGGTGGCACTGTTGCCAAACGATGCGGCGGTGACTTCCACATCCACAAAAGGACTGTCCAGCGAGGTTTGTATGGGGTCCAGGGTTTGCATATTGGGCAACAGCGTGCCAATTTCAAAGGATTCGAACGCCATTTGGGAGGCATCAAATTCAAAACGCAAAATAAAACCGGTCATGAATTTGACATCTTGCCCAAAGACCTGAACTAATATTTCTTTGGCATTGCCATAAGATTTCAGCAGCTTTTGGTCATCAGGTGCCGTGTCCAGATCAAGGGATAAGGAATAGGTGGGTTGTCCAAAAGAAACGATGGCCGACGCCACATGAAGCGTGTCGTTTTGCCCGGTATATTCATCAACAATCTGGGTGCGCGCCTGATCAAAACTCAGCTGAAGCCCAGCCAAGAGGTTGCGTTTGACGGCCAGGGTGATGGTGGCTATGTAATCATTGGTCGAAATGGTGGCGGGTTTGTCGCTAACTGCTTTGACAGAGGTGGGGCCGGGCAATCCCTGTTGTGGCAATAACCCGGCGATTTTGACAATGCGAAAATAGTCTCCAAAACGATTGTTGGTATTGTCAAAGGCAATGGTATAACCACGGGTTCGGTTGCTGCGGGTGCCTTCGATAAACAATTCAATTTGAAAGGTTTCATCTTGCAAAAGGGTTGGCAAATTGATCTGGTTGGCATTCACCGGGCTCAAATTGGTGCCGATGTGGGTGTCAACTCTCAAGATTTTGCCCCGAAAGCGATCTGCATGGGTTATAGAGGTGCATACTGTTATGCAGAGCAACACGATCACGATGATTTTGGTCATAGTTTTTTTCAGAAGATGAGTTGAAGAATCAATTCCTACCTCTCTTATTATCGGGTGTTTGGGGTAAAAGTTGAGCGTTTTGAACCTGTGTTCTATGCAGGTCATGGGATGCTATGGATGTTTTAAGCCTGCTTATTTGTTGATATAACGCTGGACTACGTCGATGACATCTGTCTGGTTTTGAAAGGGTTTAACAATGAGGCACAGATCCCAGATATAAGGTGTGTTGAGCGCCATATCATCACAGGCCAACACATAATCCCAGGCCGGGCTCCAGTTGGGCTCTTTTCCTCCGCCATTGGGAGAATAGGCCAGGCGGAATAGGGTAGATTGTTTAAACATCATGAGGAAAAGCAAGTCGTGGCAAAGACCATAATAAAAAACAAGTGGCGTTTGGGCCATGCCGGGCAAGGGTGTGGACCGTTCACCGGGTGAGATGTAGGGATTGGCAGTGACTGCTAACAGATGTTCTGGTGCAGAGCGGTTGGGATTATGGGGCAGGCGGGCAATCTGGTAGTCGGGTGCTCCGTGATCGGCTCTGGTGAGGGCCAGCCAGGGGTTGTTTTCCGGGGCGTTGATGTCGGGATTGAAATAAATGTGACGATCAGGGGGCATGTGCATGTAACTGGCCCACAAACTGCGGAAGATGTTTTTTTCATTTTCAGGGCAAAATCGACGGTGCGCGGTAATGGCGATGCGCTGATGCAGATAATGGGGCTCTTCAACTGTGAAAGTGATTTTGGCGCTGACGTGGGCATGAGATGTTTCGGGCTGGACGAGCGTGACGCTGTTGTCGGATACTTTTTCAATGTGCATAGGTTCTTTGCGGGGTTCAAATTTGAATCCGCCAGAGACAGTCGCATAAGGTTCCAGACCCGACAAGGAAATGGTTTCGTAGTTTAAGCCTGCATAGGAGGGCACAAAGAGGTTGTTGCCCCGGTCGTGCGGGATGAGTGCAGCAATGCCATTATATCCGGTGCGGTGAATGCCACGCGTTTGATTATCGGCAATGTAGGCGCTGAACATTTTGTTTTTGATACAGGGAAATGCATTCATGGTTTTGACCCTTATCTTTTTCACACTTGCCCAGTTTTTCACATGTGGGTTGAGTGTTAGTTTTTATGATGTTTACTCGAGATAGACCCATTTTTGTCACAGAATGTTAAAAGGGACTCTTAATTTTCAATGACGCCACTGCCCAGACAGATTTCTCCATCATAAAAAACGGCGAATTGACCGGGAGCAACGCCAGAGTCGGGTTCTTGCATGGTGACATGGAGTTGTGTGGAAGACAGATGATCGATGTGACAGGTGATGAGTTTGGGACCGTGGCGCAATTTGAGTTGCAGGTTGGATTGTGTGGGTGGTTCGGCAATCCAATTGGGGTTGGCAACGGTGAAGGTGTTGCGCGCTTGATCTTCGCGACAGGTTTGATGTGAGACATAGATGATGTTTTTGTCGATATTTTTGCCAACCACATACCACGGGCCTTGGCTGAGGCCGAGACCCTGGCGTTGACCGATGGTGTAATACCAGTAGCCTTGATGTGGCCCCAGCGTGTGCCCGGTTTCGCGCTCGATGATGGGGCCTTCTTTTTCGCCGAGGTGGAATTTGATAAAGTCGGGATAACTGATTTTGCCGAGGAAACAGATGCCCTGGCTGTCTTTGCGGGTTTTGGTGGGCAAGTCAAATTCGAGGGCCAGATGGCGCACGTCTTTTTTCATCAGATGGCCAATGGGGAAAAGGGCGCGTGCGACCTGTGTTTGATGCATGCCCGACAAAAAATAGGTCTGGTCTTTGACGGGGTCGGGGGCACGTTTTAAGTGATACAGGCCATTTTTAAAGACAATTTGTGCATAATGCCCGGTGGCGACTTTTTCATAGGTGTTGTCAATGTGGTCAAAAAAGGCCCCAAATTTGATGCGCTGGTTGCAAAAGATATCGGGGCTGGGTGTGCGGCCCATGCGCAATTCTGCAAGGGCATAACTGACCACGCGGTCGAGGTATTCGGCCTGAAGCGAGACGATTTGCAAAGGCACGTTGAGCTGGTCACACACCGCACGAACGTATTTCATGTCTTCTTCCCAGGGACAATCTCCAAGGAAGGAGAGCTCGTCTTCCAGCCAGACTTTGAGGTAATAGGCGGTTAGATCGTGTCCATCGCGTTTGAGCAAGTTGAGCGCAACAGAACTGTCCACACCACCGGAAATGAGAACGGCGATTTTCATGATTTTGAAAGATACAAAAAAAGCCGCGATTGCACACGGCTTCTCAGGGATGGTGGCGAAGAACGGATAAAGCGGCGTTGCGGCCATTGATGCCGATGACACTGCCGCCTGGAAAAGTGCCTGCACCACACAGATATACACCCGTCATGGGCGTTTCATAAGACAGGCGGTTGTTCCACATTAAATCGGGCAAACAGTCGCCTTGGAAAATATGCCCACCGTGCAGGCCTACTTTGCGCTCGATGTCGGGCGGGCCCATGATTTCGATATGTTCAACAGCCGTGGGAATATTGCTGCAAAATTTTCCGATGGATGCAAGTGCCAGATCGGCAACTTCCTGTCGCCTCATGTCCCAGTTGCCCTGGGCAAAGTGATAGGGCACATATTGGGCAAAGACGCTCATGACGTGTTTGTTTTTAGGCGCAACAGAAGGGTCGTAGGCACTTTGAAAATAAAGTTCGGTCCACAACCGTTTGGGCAAATGGCCTTTGCGGGCGGTTTGACAGGCGGTGCGCCATTCGGCTTTGGACAACGGGGTGTTGACCTGGCCAAAGTGGTGGGGTTGGCGCGTGCCGGGGCGGGCGTTGAAGTTGGGCAATTCGCCAAGGGCAACGTTGAGTTTGACAGTGCATCCGGTCATGGGCACGGCTTCAACCTGGGTTTGCCAGTTGGGGTCGGCAGATTTGTCGAGGAGTTTCAATGTGGTGCGTGGGTCGGCGTTGGAGATGACGATGGAGGCAAAGATGCGCTCACCGCTTTGAAGCAAGACACCTTCACCGGGCAGGATTTGAGAAACGGGAACACCCGTGGCGATAACGGCCCCGGCTTCTTGGGCGGCATCACAAATCAAAAATGAGACCATGCCCATGCCGCCTGAAACATAACCCCAGGTTCCCGCATGGCCTTCCATGTGGCCCGATGCGTGGTGAAAGTGAATGGAGGCTGTGCCGGGATCATAAGGGCTGGCATTGGTGCCGATGATGCCCTGACCGAGCAGGGCGGTTTGCAAACGTTCATCGGTGAGGTACTGTTCGACAAATTCGGCCATGGACCAGGTGAAGAGCAGGTTATGGGCCTCGGTGTCATGGCCCAGGCGGTTTTCGATTTGTTCGCGCAAAGGGGGCGGGCCGAGCCAGAGATCCTGGTCGTTTGGTGGGCGAAGGGCATTGCGCTACCGGCGTTTGACCTGGCCCATGGCCCGCCAGCCGTCGATGTCTTTGGGGCTGAGGCGGCGGATTTCCATTTCGCATTTTTCATCGTCTTCCCACAACTGGATGCTGTCGCCTTCGTCAAAGGGAATGAACATGCCCGCACTGGCGGGTGTCCATTGGAAGCCGCGTTTTTTGAGTTCGAGGTCATTGATAACGGTGGGGTGCAACAGGCCGCACAAATAAGCACACGGCGACATGCGATAACCGGGCCAGGGTTCTTCGAGTGTGCAGGCACCGCCAATGCGGTCGCGCGCTTCTAAAACAAGGACGCGTTTGCCTGCTTTTGCCAGATAGGCCGCGCAGGTGAGCCCATTGTGACCGGCACCC
>CAXNEV010000028.1:0-15550 GCA_964200925.1 Candidatus Latescibacterota bacterium
TGCGGCGGCTGGGGCGATGTAACCGATGCCGCATCCGATGCGCTCTCGCAAGGCGGCGCAACCTTTGGTCGGCTGTCGGGCCTGGCCCAGGCATGGGCGTCCCCGCAATGCAAATATGCCCATGACCCCGAAGTGGCCAAACGCATCACCCTCGCCGCGAAATTTTACACCCGCATTGTGCATCGCGGTTGTGCCTTTCCCAACAACTGGTGGGCCTGGCAAATCGGCATTCCCCGGCACATGGGCAACACGCTCTTGCTTGCCAGCGACGCCTTTGAAAACGATGTGCGCAACAGCCTCATCGATTCTTTTGCTTATCTGGTTGAAAACATCCGCACCACCATGACCGGGGCCAACGCCATGTGGGGCGGCATGAACCACCTGCGCTACGGCCTTGTCACCGAACAAACCGACCCCATTTCCCTGTCGTCACAATGGGCCGCGCGCGAATGTGAAATTCGCCCGGTCAACGGCATCCTCTCCGATTATTCCTATTCCTTTCACGGCATGGCCATTCACATGGGATATGGCCGCAGCCACTTTGCCGATGTGGGTGAATATGTCTATGTCATGGGCAACACCCAGTGGCAACTGCCACAGGAAGCCCTTTCCAACTACGTCAACTGGCTGCTCGAATTTGTCCGCTGGACCATCGTCGGCGAAGGCATTGACCCCTTCATCATTGGCCGCGAAATTTCGCGCGGCGAACCTGCCCTGCTGGCCACGCCCATCATCAACGGAGCGCTGCTTGCTTCATCGTCCCCCATTCCCCGGCGCAGCGAAGTGCTCGCCTATTGTCACCAGGCCCTCAACGACGGCTTAAAACCCACCAATCCCGTTGCCGTCCAATTGGCCAAACAACTCACGGCCGCTCCTTCCGGGCCGTTATATGGCACGCGCTACTGGCCCGTCATCGAATACTTTTCCGCCCGGCGACCTTTTTTCACCGCCGCCGTCAAAATGTCATCGTCCAACACCAAATCGTGGTTCAGCATTCGCAACGAAAACCTCAAAGGACACCACACCAGCGACGGACACCTCATTTTGCGCATCACCCCAAATGCCTTTCAAAACAGCGTCATCCCGACACAGGATTGGGATCGCCTGACGGGCATCACCCGCACCAACGGCATTCACATGCCAAAAGAAACCGAGGGACAAAGCCCCTTTGTCTGCGGGTTTGCCGACGGGCAGATGGGCTGTTGCGGGGTCGATTTTAAAATCACATTGGAAAACGGTTCGTACCTCTTTGCCAAAAAAAGCTATTTCTTCATCAACAACGCCATCGTCATGCTCGGCTCCAACATAAAAAGCAACAACCCCCACTCCGTTGAAACCATCGTGCGACAGGTCGCCCTGCCCGAAGAGTCAAATTGGGATTTCACCCATCCATCCGAAATCAACGGCGCACAAATCCTCACCGGCCACGACTGCGTCTATCTCTTTTTAGAAAACACCCCCCTTGAAACCCGCATTGAAAAACGCGCTGGCCGCTGGAGCGACATCAACCTGTGGCGACAACCCGAACCCGATGCCCACACTCGAACCTATGCCTTCATCACCAGTCCTCACGGCACAGCCCCCCAAAACGCAGGTTATGCCATCATCTATCTGCCCGGCCAAACGACCCAGCAGGCCACAGACTGGTGGTGCAAAAACCCGATCCAGATCCGTCAACAAAACGACCAGACACACAGCATTCACGATATCACAAGCAACAAAACCCTAACCGTACATTGGGGCGAAGGTGCAGAAATTAAATAGCATGGCCCAAATCCAGCGCGACCGCGTCACAGCCCGTTGTGTCATACTGGGTCTCACCCTCGTTGTATGTGTCAACACATGGCCCATCTACAGCCTCTATGTGATCCACATCAACCAGATGGTCTTCAGTTACATGGCCATGGCCTTGATGATCCCCTTTGTCGCATTGTCACTCGGCCTCAATGTCCTGTTGCGCCGCTTCTGGCCCACTGCCGCATTTTCCCCCCTCGAAATGGCCATTGTTTTTTCCATGGGCCTGGTTGGTGCATTGTTTCCTCTGATGAATTTCACGGGCCTCATCATGGGCCATTTGTCCACCCCGTATTATTTTGCTTCGGCACAAAACCAGTGGGCCGAATACCTGCACCCCCATCTGCCTTCGTGGCTGTTTCCCACCAACGAGCATGGAGAAATGCGCCACTTCTTCGAAGGGCTGCCCCCCGGTCATCCCATGCCCTGGCAAGTCTGGGTTGTGCCCATCTTATGGTGGTTCCTCTTTGCCGCTGCCATCACCTGGACGTGTTTGTGCATCGCCGTCCTGTTGCGCCGCCAATGGGCCGAACACGAACGCCTGCCCTTTCCCGCTGCCCAGGTCGCCCTCGAACTGGTGCGCCATGATGCCAAATCGATATGGCCCCCACTGGCCACCCACCGCGCCTTCTGGATCGGCGTGGCCATTCCCATGGAACATCATCGGCTATTTCCTGCCCGACTTTCCGCGCATCCCCATCACGCGGGCCGGCAACGGCGTTACCTACCTCAACATCAGCCGATACATTCCCAGTTATTACTTTTACATCGGCATTCAATTTTTCATCGCCGGGTTTGCCTACTGGACCAGCCTGGAGGTACTCTTCTCAATATGGTTTTTTTACCTGCTTGTCGTTTTTGAAGTATATACCTTCAACCGCATGGGTTATTCCATTGGCACACCGGGTTTGTGGTCAAGTGCGCATGCCGCCAACGCATGGCAGGCCTTTGGGGCATTGTCCTTTTTATTGTGCTGGGGATTGTGGATGGCCCGCGACCACCTGAAAAATGTGTGGCATACCATGCGGGGTCACCGCACCATCGACGACTCGGAAGAACTCATCTCCTATCGCACCGCAGGCATTGGCCTCCTTATTGGCCTCACTTTCATGATCGGCTGGCTTTTCACCGCAGGCATGGAACTGCATGTCGTCATTCCCTTTTTAATCGGTATGGGCATTCTCTATATCGGCATTGCCCGCGTCATTGCCGAAAGTGGACTGGTTTATCTGCGCGGCACCGTCATGCCGCCAACCTTTGCCCTCTACACCCTCGGTTCATCACACATCTCACCTGCCAGCATGGCCAACCTCGCCTTTTCCTTTGCCTATTTCACCGATGCCAAAAGCCTTGCCATGGCCAGCATGGCCCACTGCTCGTGGATCACCGCACGCATTCGCGGAACCAAACACCTCGTCGCCGCCGCACTGGCCCTGGCCGGATTTGTGGCTGCAATCACTTCTGTCTCCTTCACCCTCTACCTCGGATATCAAACAGGGGCCTACAACTTCAACGCCTTTGAATTTAACACCCACTCCAGCATCTTCAACTACTGGGTGAACCAGATGCAAACCTTTGACCCACCCGACTGGAAACGCCTGGGATTTTTTGGCGGCGGCGCCCTTGTGATGGCCCTGTTCACGTTTTTGCGCTACCGCCTCTCGTGGTGGCCTTTGCACCCTGTTGGATTTGCCATCATGGAAACCCAGGCCGTGCGCGGCACCATTTTCACCATCTTTCTCGTCTGGTTGTGCAAACTCCTCATCCTGCGCATCGGCGGCATCGCCCTTTACCGCAAAGGCCAGCCACTCTTCCTCGGCATCCTCGTCGGCTTCATCACCGGTGTTGCCCTTTCAGCACTTGTGGACACCATCTATTTTCCTGGCAACGGACACACCGTACACCACTGGTAATTTACCCGACCCAATTCTCATCTATTCCCATACTTTTTTCCCCTTCGGAACTTTCTCACAGCGATTGTTTTCTAAAACGCTGTCGATAATAAATGGCCCAGGTATTGACGGTTTTCATATTCTGGGTACGTTTGTCTTGCTTCATTCCAATCTGTAGCCGGGACAAACCCATCGCAAAATCTTCACACAGGCGATTTTGCACAAACAACTAAGGAGATGTAAATGGTCAAAATGATGCGCATGTTGGGAATTGGATTGCTCTCTGCCCTGCTCTGGGTGGGCACAGGTGCTGCCGAGATTTACCAAATCGACAAATCCCACTCATCGGTTGGATTTTCAATTCGCCACCTTGTCAGCCGCACCTCGGGCAATTTCACAGAATTTTCAGGAACCATCACCTACGACCCTGCGCACCCCGAACAAACCGCAGCCGAAGCCACCATTCAAACAACCAGCATCAATACCGACAACGAACGCCGCGACAATCACCTTCGCGGCCCTGATTTTTTTGATATCGAAAAATACCCCACCATCACCTTCAAAAGCACCTCCGCCAAAAAAGAAGGCGACAAAATCATGCTCACCGGTGACTTCACCATGCACGGCGTCACCAAAAGCATCACCCTGCCCATTGAAGTGCTCGGCACAGGCACCCATCCCAGAAGCCAAACCCCAATGGCCGGATTTACTACAGAACTCACCCTGCACGCCCCGGACTACGGTGTCACAAGCTGGGCCAATTATGTCAACGTGCTGGGTGAAGACGTGAAAGTCTCTATCACCCTTGAAGCCATTGTTCCAAAAGCAGAGTAGTTGAGTGCGCAGAAAATAACACAAAATCCCCATCCCAAAATTCGGGATGGGGATTTTTGTTCCCCGGCTAAAGGGAAGCGGCCCTTTCGATTGTTTTGACAAACAAAACGGAATGTTCGGACCGTGTTTTACATTTTGGTGATCATCATTTTTTGTTTCAACTCATCCAGCGACAATTTGCCCGATGCATAATCGTCCAGATATTTTTTTTGCACCCGCAACGTCAAATGCCCCGGCATATCGGGTGGATCATTTAATTTTTTGATAAAATCCACAGACGGTTGATGTTTTTCTTCCCCCGGTGGTGGTGCAGGCAAAGCGACCTGAAACATCCTGTTGGACCGGTCAAAACTCACCTGAACCATCACATCATCATCGGCATTCAAATCGCGCAGGGTTGGCCCATAATCGGCCACAGTTTCAATCAGCGTGTTCTGAACTGTATCAACATTATTCTTGTCGCCCTTTTCAACCCACACCATCGCATTTCCCAACCTCACAAAAAAGATCGCCCCCAGATTGGGAATATAGGCCCCTGTGGTTTGGTCTTGCGCCAGAAACCGATCGCGCTTTCCCAGTGCCGTATCCAGAATACCCGCCATAATATCGATTTTTTTTACCACAAATGTATCTGCCGACATCGTTTGGTAAACCACGCGCCCGTCAAAGGCCGCATCATTCAAATCCCCGCGCCGAAACGCCTCCACATCTTTTTTCAAAACCGCCGCTTGAGAAATCAATCGCCTTTCCTTTTTGTCATCAGAATGCACACGCATTAGAGCCATATCAGTATGCATGCGCATCACGTCGGCACGTATGCGCATCACATCTGCCACATCCGCTGACGAATCGGGATTGACAAACCGCACGCGCACACTTTCGGCAGAATCGGACATTCCTTTTTGCACATGAACCTCTATGTCTCGCCTTTGATTTTTGCGCGTGGTATAGCGTTTGACATCAGGCACAACCTCTTCCTCATCAACCACCATCCGGTCATCTTTTATCTGAAACTGAAAAGCTGTCGCACGGTTCATCTTGTTCTTCGAAGATTGATTTTCGATCACCACGGCAATGCGATCCGTATCTTGCAACTGGCCAATCGTTGGGCCATAGGTGCGCAAAAATTCAACAATGCGCGGTTTGTTTTCCTGATCAAGCGAAATGGTATCCGCAGACACGGTTTCTTCTTTTGCACCCTCTTTTTTAACGCGAATTTTATCCACTTTGATCAGATGCGGAGCGGTTTTCACCAGAAACACCACACCATACCCATCTACATAAGTACCCTGAACCTGATCGGCCTCGTTCCATGAAAATTCCGAATCGGATTTTTCGCGATACTGCAACACGCGCTTCAAAGCTTCTTCGGCAATATCCAGATCGCGGCGCATGCGGGCATGATCAAATTCATCGGCAAAGGTTGGGGTTGCAAAACACAGGACAAAAGCGAGAAACAATCCCCCTGTCAGTCCTCTTTTTAAAAACCTATCTGTTATGACAGTTATTTGCCTTCGGCGAGATACTTTCTTTCTACAGCTAAAGAAAGTATCCAAAGAAAGCCGCCCCTCAAACGCCGGGGAGGCTGATTTTCCGCGAATACCCTCACCGGATGCACAAAATCGAATAGCCTGCCAAATCCGGTGGCATTTCAAAATATGTTGCCAAACGGAATGTGCGCGGAAAATCGTCAATGGATTGTCTGATTGATGAAGGTACATGTTTTTTTGCTCCTGTTGATTTTTTAACGCACGGAATCCTGTGGAGAAACTTTTGAAACACCGTATCTGTCTTGAGGCCTCAAAAGCAGATCGCGAGAAAACATCTGGTGTTTGTCCTGCGGAGTCAGCAGTAAAAAGCGCTTTGTTTTTAAAGTGTCAAAATGGGCATCCGATGGCAGCCCCGTGTTTTGGGCAAACGCTGGTTGAACGGTCTGACGAAATGGCACACTGAACGGTTGAACCGTTTCCGCATAACAGACCATCAACAACACACCCAGCCCGATCCCCAACTGATATGTGTGTCCCATCACACACCTCACTGATCAAGGGTTTCTGACAGGCAAAACAGGCGTTGCCGAAGAGTCTCCACGTTCCCGCAGCAGAAAAGGGGTTTGCATATTCGGCAAATGGGGCACCTGATTGTAAATCATCTGCATATCCCGGCGCAGCCTTTGCAAATCCTCCTGGCGTTGCTCGGTCAAACTGCGCACCAGATCATCCTGTTGTTGACTCACCGAATAAACCGCCTGTAAACCCATGCCAACTTGTTGCAAATCGTTCTGTCGCTGTTCGGTCAAATCGCGCACCAGACGCATCAGCGCCACATTCACATCGCTGCGCTGGCGGCTTTCTGAAGTTTCGATCATCTGTTGTGTGGTGGTCAACACCTGTTGATGTGCGGCAACCAATTCATCAAAAGTCACAGGCCGTTCCCGATCATCAACCTGTGATTCAACCACATCTGTTTGTTCCCCGCGAAAACCCACAGAAGCGTGAAACATCCCGTTTTGATAGGCAAACCCAACATTTAAAAACGACAACACCAGAATTGCCGCTATCGTTGCTGCGGCTCCAGCAGCCCAGCGCCAGGGATGGTGCCGAATGATATCGGGTACAAACGATTGCCGATCTTCGACAAACACCATCTGCAAATGGGGTGTTTCATCGGGCCAGGCGCGTAACATGTGAGAAACCGCCGTCAGATCTGCCACGATCTTTGTACAGGTTGGGCATCCTGTAATATGCGCCGTCAATTTGTCCCGTTCACCCACCTCAAGACCGTCATCATAGAGGTAGTCCATCAATTGTTCGCGGGTCACATTACAAATCATAACGCACCATATCCTCGGTGATTTGCCACCGGTCAAAAAGTTGTTTCAATGCCGAAAGGCCGTAATTACATTCGAGACTTAATCGTATTGATCGGCATGTCAAGCGCCTCGGCTATTTCGGCAAACTTCAACCCCTGATATTCCTTCATCACAATCACCACGCGCTGTTCTTCGGGCAGCGTTTGCAAAGCCCGATTGAGCAAATCGCGCACCCCCTGGTCATGCGCCATTGCATCGGGATACACCCTCGGATCAAGCAACAAATCAGCAGGCGTTTGATCGTTTTCACACAACATATCCAGAGACATCAACCGACGCGCACGCCCGGCATCGCGACAGGTATTGTGCGCAATTTGATACAACCAGGATGCAAACTTATCGGGATCGCGCAACTGCTTCAAACTGCGATACACCCGGATAAACGTCTGCTGACACAAATCGCGGGCATCTTCTCGGTTGCCTGTATAACGGCAAATGAAATTGTAAATAGGCCCTTGCCAGCGCTGCACAAGGGCATTGTAAGCAGCCGTTTTCCCGGCCTGAAACTGCGCAATCCATTCCGCATCGGTCATAAAGTTTTCCACATGGAGAAAGTCTGATGTGCTCACCGTTAAAGACGATGGGATTGCTCAAAAAGTTTTAATTGTCATGAAAAAAAAATGTGGTAAAATAAGGTCACAGTGAAATTTTCAAAGCACCATGCTACAATACTGGAGATTTTCCGCACGATTCCGTTTCGCAACACCTTCTTAAAACAACCCTTGGTCACCGAAGGTAAAAAAGGATTTTTCCAGCACGATCCAGACAGAACAAACCCATGTATTCATTTTTTCATTTACAGGAGACCCTCATGATCCACGTCATTGCAACCATTGAAATCGAACCCGGCAAGCGGAGCGACTTCATCAAAATCTTCAACAGCAATGTGCCCCATGTCAAAGCCGAAAACGGCTGCATCGAATACGGCCCGGCCATTGACCTCCAAACCGACATCGCCGTTCAGGTGCCCATGCGCGAAAATGTTGTCACCATTGTTGAAAAATGGGAATCCCTCAACCACTTAATGGCACATATCAAAGCCCCGCACATGACCACCTATCGCGAAAAAGTCAAAAACATCGTCAAAGGCGCAAGCCTGCAAATCCTGCAACCGGTATAAAGACAGTCGCGAGTCACGGGTCAAAAAGTATGTCTTTGTGGGTTTGGGGTGGGATGACTTGTGACTGAACATTACTCTATCTGGAGGTTTTATGTTGCGCTTAATCCAACTGCGCCACCCTGTCCACGGTCGGCGCGTGGCCGTTGTGCAAAACGACACCGGCCACTTCATCAATCAGTTCCGGTCGGCCTATGCATTGGCCCAATGGGCACTCTCGTCAAACGACCCATTGGAAAAAGTAGTCGAAAAACTGACCTCCCACGAAACCCTGGATTACAACGCCATCTACACGGGCCAATCCGACTGGGTTTTGTTGCCCGCTTTTGATCACCCCAACGAACCGGGGTGCTGTTTGGTCAGCGGCACGGGTTTAACCCACCTGGCCAGCGCCAAAAACCGCAATGCCATGCACGAAAAAACCGCCACCATCACAGACAGCATGCGCATGTTTCAATGGGGTATAGAAGGGGGCAAACCCAAAACCAATCAAATCGGCGTGCCACCCGAATGGTTCTACAAAGGCACTGGCCTCGTTCTCAAAGCGCATGGCCAACCCCTCGACGCACCCACTTATGCCGATGATGGCGGAGAAGAACCCGAAATTGCAGGGGCATATCTCATTGCTCCCGATGGCACACCGCGGCGCATCGGATTTGTCATCGGCAATGAATTTGCCGACCACGTCATGGAAAAAAAGAATTACCTCTATCTGGCCCCGTCAAAATTGCGCGATGCCGCCATTGGCCCAGAACTCATTGTTGGTGCAAAATTTGGCGATGTCTCTGGCACGGTCTCCATTGAACGCAAAGGCAAAACCGTGTGGCGCAAAATCATTCAAACCGGCGAACAAAACATGTCCCATTCGCTGGCCAACCTCGAACACCACCATTTTAAATATGCCCAGCATCGGCATCCCGGCGATGTTCACATCCACTTTTTTGGTGCCGATGCCTTCAGTTTTGGCGACGGTGTTGCCCTCAAAAATGGCGATGTCATGATCGTCGAATGGCAGGGTTTTGGCCGTCCTTTGCGCAACCCCATTCGCATCAACCGCAATCGGGATACATTTATTGCGGTCAAAACCATTTAAAAAGCACACCAATAGCTTTCACACTAAAAAACCCCATTCAAAAAGACCGTCTGCCGATTTTCCGCGCGATTCCGTTTCGCAACATATTGCGAAATATCTCCATCGATCACAGGCTATCCCACCTGGTGCATCCGGTGAGGATATTCGCGGAAAATCAGCCCTCCCGGCGCTTGAGGGAACGACTTTTTGCCAACGACACCATAAATGGTGTCTCTACAATTGATTCACCAATCAGAAAACCGATCTGTAGGGGTGTCATTTATGACACCCCTTGTCGCCGAAGGCATAAATACGAAATAAGATGTTTTTGCTTTTTCCGAAAAATGTATTCCATTTGATCCTGATCGCCTGATCGCACAAGGCATCATCTCCACCTTTAAGGAATCCCCATGATCATCGACGTACACAGCCATGCGTGGGAATACCCGCGCCATTTTGGCGACGACTTTCGCGCCCAGGCCGAGCGTGCCTGGAAAGGCAAGGGCGTGGACCTCACGGTGCGATATGCAGATTATCGCGCCACTGCTGATGAAGAAACCCGCACGGTTGTTTTTGGCGGCAAAGCAAAATTGAGCGGCCTTTGGGTCGATGATCACTACGTTGCAAGTTATACCGCCCAGCACAAAGATCTGATCGGCTTTTTATCTGTTGATCCCACACAACCCGGCTGGCAAGATGACTTGCATGAAGGCCATCGGGATCTCAAACTCAAAGGCATCAAACTCCTGCCCATGTACGCAGGGTTTATCCCGTGCGATGCCACCCTCGATCCCCTCTGGGAATACGCCACCCAAAACCACCTTCCCGTCCTCTTGCACACCGGCACCACCTTCATCGCACAGGCCCCGTTGCGCTGTACGTTGCCGCGCCACATCGACGAAGTTGCCATCCGATTTCCCGATGTCAAAATCGTCATGGCCCACCTGTCTCACCCCTACGAAGGCGAATGCATTGTCACCATTCGCAAACACCCCAATGTTTATGCCGATGTCAGTGCCATCTACTACCGGCGGTTTCAACTCTACCAGAGCCTCATGCTCGTTCAGGAATACGGCGTCTGGGACAAATTGCTGTTCGGCACCGACTATCCATTTGCCACGGTCAATGGCTCCAAACAGGGCCTGCGCACCTTAAACGACATGCTCGAAGGCACGGCCCTGCCCCGGCTTGATACAAACGAAATTGAAAAAGTCATCTATCGAGACGCGCTCAAAATCCTCGATCTGGATTAAATATGCAACCGTTTTTTGCCTTTTTTGATCGCCCGTTCACCCGCATTGTATGTACCGGCATTCTGCTTGTTCTGGCGATCGTTGCTTTTGGCAACATGTCTGCCCACCTTTTTGAAGGGGATGATTTTGAATATGTAAAAGAAATTGCCGCCGCCCGCCAAAACCTGTCTCAGCTTTTTTCTCATGAGCGCACACTGCCCGGCCGACCAGCGGTTGATCTCGTTTTTTTTATCATCCACGCCATCGGCGGTGAACATCCGGCCCCATTTCACATCGCCGTTGTTTGCCTGCACCTGCTTGCAGCCATGCTGTTGTCCCACACATTCCAGAAGTTGGGAGCCGATCGCGAATTAAGCCTGTTGAGTACTGGCCTTTTTCTGGTCAATGTGGCATCGTTTCGGGCCGTTCACTGGATTGCCTGCCTGGCCTATCCGCTGTCTTTGTTATTTAGCCTTATCACCATCATGGCCTTTTTACACCACCTGCGCAACAACAGCACCGGTTGGTTAGCTCTGGCAACAGGGGCTTTGGGCCTAAGTATTTTGTCTCACATGGCAGCGGCTTGGGTGGTTGGTTTATGTATGTACCTCGTTTATCAACACAGGAAGAACTTCCGCGACATGGCAAGATCCATCGCGCCACTCTGGTTTGTCACCCTGATATTGGGTCTGTGGGTCTATCACCTGTCGTCAAGCGCACCACAGGCCGAACATGCCGCTGTGTTGAGTGCGCAAATTCACATTGGCGACAGCCTCACAAAATGGATCTGGTTTGCCGGGCGGCTGTTCACAACCCCTTTTGTGCTTGGAACCGATTTAACCGAAATGCAAACTGCTGACTGGATTGTGGGCATCGGGTTTGTTGTGGTTGCAGGCACCATGGCCTTTAAAGCTCCTCGGCCCGTGGTCTTCTGGATTGTCTGGACATTGCTGTTGTTAACTGCCTTTATCTTCAATCCCCATCAAACATGGCTGGCCGGTGGACCTTCGCGTTATCTGTATCTGCCGTCTGCAGGGGCTGCGCTGCTCATCGTCTGGTCACTTCGCGCAATCTGCCAGCGTTTCCCAAACGGGCGCATCCCCAAACTGCTTTTTGGATGTGTTTACAGCGCCATTCTGATTGTCAACATCCTGTCCATAAAACGCGCCGAAGCCATCACCTATTACCTGTCCGGACGGGGATATATCGCCCGATCCGATTGGGAAACCGGCATGGATCAAATTGCCCATGCCATTCGCCATGATGCCTCAATTATCCCATTGGATGCCTACAGACGTTACGCCATGGGCTGTTTGGGATTGGGGCAATCTCCCGACAAACTGGTGGCCTTAGCACCCGCAGAAAAACGCGCAGATCCCATTGTGCAACTCTACCTCGACCTTTCCATGTACATAGAAAATGCCCAGACAGCGTGGGCAGATATTGATGCAAACATCAAACAAAATTATGAACAGACACATGACAAAATTGAATATCAAAAAAATGCGGCATTGGCTTATAACAATTTGGCCACCCACTATTATTATGAAAGCCAATTCGACAAAAGCAGGCACCTGTATCGAAAAGCCGTTGAATGGCGGCCCGATTATCAGCTTTCTCTTGAACGATTGCTTTTGACCTATTATGCCCAGGGCAAATACCAGGAAGCAGCCCGGGCATTGCAAATTATCATAGATGCAAAATCCATTGACCAACGCGCCCTCAAAAGTCTGGGCCTCATGCTTTATCACACCGGGCACAGGGAAGAAGCATTGCAAGTGCATCGATTCCTATCCGAACAGTCGAAAAAAACAGAACGCTAAAAACTCGTTCAAGAATCAATTTTTGTTCAAATAGACAACTCGGCAGATGACTCGCTTCGCTCGTGATCAGCGGGGCACCTGCGGTGCATTCCCTGCGGGAATTTGCTCGCTGCGCGAGCATCTGCTGATTCGCGCACCCGCTGATCCGCTGATCCACTGAAAGGATTCCACATGATCATCGACGCGCACAACCACATCTACTATCACAACCTGAATGCCGAAGGGGTCTTGGGCGAAATGGATCAATTTGGCTACGACCGCACCTGGTTGCTCACCTGGTATTTGCCACCCGGCGAACACATGCCCAACAGTTACCGCGTGTTCAACCCCTGTAACCTGCGGCCCGATGGCACCCATGCAGGTGCCACCCTGGACGACCTGTCGCGCGCTTGTGAAAAATATCCCAACCGATTTGTCGCAGGGTATTGCCCTTGCCCCACCGAAGGCAATGCCGCCGCCCAGTTTGAAGCGGCCTATCACATGCACCATGTGCGCGTCTGTGGTGAATGGAGTTATCGCATGCTGCTCGACGATCCACGCGCCATTGAACTGTTCAAAAAAGCAGGCGAACTCAAAGCCCCCGTTGTGCTGCATATCGATACACCCTACTTAAACGGCGTGTATCAATCTGATTGGTACGGAGGCGAAATCGGCACATTGGAACGCGCCTTGCAATTATGCCCGAATACCATCTTTGTGGGCCACGCACCCGGTTTTTGGCGCCACATCAGCGGCGATGAAAAAACCGAACCGGCCAAATATCCCTCCGGCCCCATCACACCGGGTGGCCGTTTGTTTGATATGTTCAACCTGTATCCCAATTTATGGGCCGACCTCTCTGCCGGATCGGGCCTCAATGCGCTCAAACGGTTTCCCGACGGCGGCACCGAATTCATCACCACCTACCAGGACCGCCTGTTATTTGGCCGCGATGCGCCGGGAAATGCCCTGCAAGAACATCTCAAGGGATTAAAATTGTCAGACGATATTGCGGCCAAAATTTATGGCCAAAATGCCTTGCGATTGGTGCCGGTGAAATAATATTATTTGGCACCAAAAAAAAGGCAGGGCACCCACAGGGGGGTGCCCCTACGGGATAATGCACATGCAATTTGATCCACTCAAATATCATCGTCAATCCATTCGATTGAAAAATTATGATTATTCACAATCTGGTGCATATTTTGTTACAATCTGTACGCAAAATCGCCTTTGTCATTTTGGGTGTATTGAAAATGGCATCCCAGAATTGAACGATGCAGGAAAAATAATCCAAAAAATTTGGATTGAATTGCCAGAATATTATCCTGGTGTAGATATTGATATATTTGTAATCATGCCCAATCATATTCATGGCATCATCGTTTTGGGCGGCGTAGGGGCAGGCCCCCGTGCCAGCCCAGAAGATAATACACAACCCGATTCACAAATGGAACGAGCCATGACATTACCCGATGTGGTGCATCGATTTAAATCATTAACAACCACCCAATATCGACACGGAGTAAAAATGTGGAATTGGCCATCATTTCCAGGAAAATTATGGCAACGTAATTATTATGAACACATCATCCGAAGCGATAGCGATTTAAACCGAATACGTGATTACATTCAAAACAACCCTAAAAACTGGATAACAGATCGTCTATATCCATCTGCATAAACCCAAAGGATATCCCATGCCGCAAAAGCCCAACATTCTCTTTCTGATGCCCGATCAATTGCGCGCCGATTTTTTGAGTTGTTATGGGGCCAGCTTCATTCAAACGCCACACATCGACAGCCTCGCCCAAAAAGGCGTGCGATATGCCAACGCCTGTTCGCCGTCGCCCATTTGTGTACCTGCGCGATCCGTCCTTTTATCGGGTGTTAACGCCATTCGCACCGGCGTGCTGGGCAACAACAATTTCTTGCGACCAGATCTATCCGCATGTGGCATGCACACTTGGCCCGAACATCTCAACAATGCCGGATATGCCACCGCCGCCATCGGCAAAATGCACTTTTATCCGTGGGAATTGTCCATGGGATTTCAACATCGCGTCATCTGTGAAGACAAACGCTGGATTCACATTGAAGACGACTATCACCATCATCTTAAAAAACACGGCCTGAAAAAATTTCACGGCAATGAACATATCGGGTATCAGGAAAATCGCGGGGCCATTGTCAGTCGGTTGCCCTATGAACATTCGTGGGATTATTTTGTCGGAGAAGAAGCCGCCAGATATATTCGCAACCACGATCAGCAAAAACCCTTTGCTATGATGGTCGGTTTTCCCGGTCCACACTGCCCTTATGATCCCTCACCCGGATTTGAAAACCTGTACGCCCCCGAAAACATGCCCGATCCCATTCCCGAAGCACCCGATCAACCCGCTCATTTTCGCGAAAGCAATATCAAAGGCAACATCAATGCGTGGAACGGCGTGGACTACACCGAATTTACAATCGCACACAAAAAGAAAATCCGCGCACATTATGCCGGATTGGTCAAACAAATCGACAACAAAATAGGCGACATCCTCGCCGCCTTAAAAGAAACCAATCAATTAGACAACACCCTCATCATCTTCTCCAGCGACCACGGCGATTACCTCGGTGATCACGGCCTCATCGGCAAAGGCACCTTTTACGAGTCGAGCATCAAAGTGCCGCTTATCGTCCACTTGCCCTGGGCCAATAAAGGCACTGTGTGGCACGGCCCCATCAGCATCGAAGACATCACCGCCACTCTCTTGCACTTTGGCGGGTGCAATATCCCAAAATATTTCGACTCCCGGCCATTGCCTGAATTGGGCATCAAAAACGCCAAACCTCGCGAATATATCTATGGTTTTCTCGCCGGTGGGTGCATGATCTGCGACGGCACATGGAAATTGTCCAAATATACAACTGGCACCGTTCAACTCTT
>CAXNEV010000029.1:0-15508 GCA_964200925.1 Candidatus Latescibacterota bacterium
CCGGTGCCTCCGGCCATATCCCCGATGCCTGATCGTACTCCACCGGAATCACATCCTTTAGAGCCGTCTGATTTTCACTGCTCACATGCGTAAACCGCGCCAGATAATGCTCGCACCCTTTCCCATCTTCATACCCCGCGTTGGGCTGCAAAGCCAGCCCCAAAAACACAATAAACCGCGCCTGGTTGATATTCCAGTTGCCGTGTGTGTTGCCCCCCTCAATAATGCGATCGGCCCACCGCCTGAACACCCCTTCAACCACCCCCACATCCTTCCCGGTCCGAATCAGATAATCGCGCAAAAAATCAAATATAATCGCCAGCGGTCGCACAATGTCTTCATGGATCACTTCAAACGTCGCCAGCCCGATAATCCGCGCACTGCGATGGTCTTCAAACGTCTCCGGATTGGCCCGATGATGCATCCCATTCACATAAGTCCAGAATATTTCCGCCGCAAATTGGGCATACGCCTCATCGCCCGTAAACCAGTACAAAAACGCCGCCCTTTCGGCCAACCCCATAATGCGCGCATTGATATGTTCAATCACCTGCCCCGTCTGTGAAACCGGTGCCCATTCCCATGGCTCACCCGGTTTTTTTCGGTTTTGCAACCAGAGCCCGCGTTCATCTTCGTCAAAAGGCCGAATATCCTCCAATTGGGGTGCCGCATACGGCGTGGCCCAATCGCGCCCTCCGGCAAACCGAACCGTCGGCACCAACGCACACCCTTCTCCGTGTGACCATACCGCCCCATTGACAAACGTACGCGCATAATGCGTTTTCCAGTGCATCTGCAACCGCGATACCATCCAGTCTGAATCATGTTGATGCCGATCCACATACGGCTTCACCGAAGCCACCACATCATGATAAATGGCCCGCGCCCAATCGTTCTGCGCGATCTTCTCCTGCAACGCCGCATTCGATCCATCAATCAAAATCATGGGCATCCCTTTCAAACAGCATTCGGAACAGAAAGGTTTTTCCGCTTGCACAACCTTCTTACCCCCACTTATTCACATCCACCCCAACCCGTTTCCCCACCTCACAAATCCTTCGCCACGTCGTTTCATCCACCACAATCCCATCGCGCCCGCGCTGTGCTGCACACAGAAACTCCGGTTCTCCTGGCAACAAAATTTCCCGAAATCCCGTCTGGGGCCGGCTCGATTTCACATGAACAACAAGCGCTTCCACCTCGCGATAATAATCGGCCAGCTCTGTAAAATACTCAATATTGTAAACCGTCAAATGCACCCCATTGCTCACCATCACCGGTTCGTTGGCCGCCACGCCCTGCCCACTGAGCGCTCCCCCTAAAATCTCACACACCAGACTCAAACCAAATCCCTTGTGCGCCACCACACCACCCATCGGCAACAGCGCCCCCTGCGGTTCATCCCCACGCACCTTTTGCGGATCTGTCGTTGGATTTCCGTCTGCATCCACGGCCCACCCTTCGGGAATGGCCTTCCCCTGATTGATCGCCACGCGAATCTTGCCATCGGCCACCACCGACGTGGTCATATCCACCAGAATGGGATTGGCCTTTTCACGCGGGGCTGCAAAACCAATGGGATTGGTGCTCAATTTCCCATCGCGCCCGCCAAAAGGAACCACCTTGCGCCCCTCGCGCCCGGCATTGACAAAAATCAAACCGACCATGCCGTCACGCGCCGCCATCAACGGATAGGCTCCCACCCGCCCCACATGACTGGTGTTGCGCAGTGTCACCGAAGCCACCCCGTATTCGCGTGCTTTTACAATGGCCAGATCCGCTGCAAATGTTGCTCCTACCTGCCCCAGCGCGTTGTGCGCATCTACCACCGCCGTACACGGTTTTTCTTTCACAATCTCCGGTTTGGCTTTCGGATCAAATCGCCCATCTAAAATCGCCTGCGCGTATTCATAAAACCGAATGGCCCCGTGTGAGTCGTGCCCAAACAAACTCGATTCCACCAGATGATCCACAACCGCTTTGGCATCTTGTGCCGAACACCCGGCAGTTTCCAACAATGCATAACCCATCTGTCGCAACACATCAGGTTTAAAAACAGGCACGTTCACACCTCCACGATAAAGGGTTCACCCATCGCGTCTATAAAAATTTGAAAAATCTGGCAAACGGTGGCGAAAGTTCTGCAACAAGTCTGCAACGGCCTGTGTATCGGCCTGCAAATCCCGGCGCTCAAAAAATTGCTGCACCATCCCGGCATCTTTTGCATATCGCCCGGTGGGAATGCCGTAATACCGCCCGGCAGACAAAGCTGCCAAATGCATGGCCAACTCGGTGCCCCACCATCTCCGGCCATCTTTAAATGTGCCGTGTGCCGGATTAATCACCACAATGGGAATGCGCACCTGATGAAACAACCGCGCCGCATGCATCGCCGCCAGATAGGGAGGGGATATCATCAAATTGCCCAGCGTTGCATCTACCGGTTCGGGATGGCAATCGCTCAACAACACCGCCAGCGGATTCATATCCGACTGCCGCCGTTTTGCCTGGCGAAACGTCATCAACGCCAGATTTAGCGCCTCGGCCAACGGCGTGTGTCCAGACGGTTTGAGCCGGGTTAAATGCCCCAGCACCCGGCGCAAATTGCGCGACGGATGGTGAATCACATGCGGCACCCCCTCCTGAATGGCCACCAGCCCCATGCGATCCCGACTGCGATAGACATCGCGATACAGCACCGACAACATCTTTGCCACAGGCTCAATAAAATGAAACGTGGATGCACTGGCATCCACAATCAGCATCACATGCAACGGCGCCTGTCCTTGCCGCACCCACACGCGCAAATCTTTTCGCCCAAACCGAAAGGGAACCCGCACACCCTGCCTCAACACCGACGCCATCACCGAAGGCAATACTGCAATATTTTCCAATTGCGTTTTCTGTGGCATCTCATACCGCATCGATCGCCCGCGTCCGGTGCTGTGCTGAGTCACCACGCGCCGCCCCACACCCGATTGAAACACGCGCGTTTTTTGTTGCCCCAGATGCAACTTTAATCGGCCAAACGCACCTTTCATAACCGCCATCATCTGCTGCGCCGAAATCAACATCCGGCCAAACCGCCCGGCATCTCCTGCACCTCGTCCTTCTTGTGACAGGTGTAACGAGCCTGTGACTTCCAACAGCGGTGTTTCATTCAGTTTTTTTTTACGCCATCCCGTTTTTGCGCCGCAAACCGAATGGGCGTTCCCGCCTCCTTTTTGCCTTCAAATTTTTGCAGCGCCCGATCCAGTGAATCTGCAATTTCATCATGCGTTGCAGGCGATTCAAATCCACCATCACGCGTGCGGTGCGCCAAAGCCAATTCACAGGCTTCTTTCAAATCGACCTCATCAATCAGATTGTGTTTTCGATAGGCCGCAATTGCCGTGGCCGCACGCACAATGGCCATTTCAGGCCGTTGCCCATCCACCTTTAATGCCACACACATGTCAGCCACCGACTCCAGTTGATAAACAGGCAACCCGACATCGGACAAAGTCATCCTCGCCGCCAAAATATCCAGATGAATCTGCGCATCCGCCTGTTCATATTGCCGCGCAAACTCACCCGGATCAGCCGAAAAAGATAGGTTGCGCCGGGTAATTTCCACGCGTTGAGACACATCGCGTATCGTTTCAACCATCACCGACAACGGCAATCGATCCAGCAACTGCGGTCGCAAATCGCCCTCTTCGGGATTCATGGTGCCCACCAGCATAAACCGAGCCGGGTGAGTCAGTGAAAATCCTTCGCGTTCCACCGTGTGCCATCCCGATGCCGAAGCATCGAGAATATCATCTGTAATGTGATCGGGCAATAAATTGATCTCATCGACATACAAAAAATTCTGATTGGCCTCGGCCAACAACCCAGGTCGAAAAGCCTTCTGTCCCTGTGTCAACAACCGATCCATATCCACACTGCCCACTACGCGATCTTCACTGGCACTTAAAGGCAACGCCACCACCCGCACCCGCCGCGCCACCTGTGGCAACGTCTCACCCTGTTCAACACGAGACCGACAATCGGCACACAAAAAACTTTCCATCTCAAGCGAACACCCATACGGGCAATCGCGCACGACCTGCTGGTCTGGCAGCAGCGAAGCCAGCGCATAAACCGCTGTGCTTTTACCCGTCCCTTTGGGCCCGCGAATCAACAAGCCGCCAATGCCTGGGTCAATCGCGTTTAAAACCAATCCCAACTTCAAACGCTCTTGACCCACAATTGCCGCAAAAGGAAACGGAGAACGCCCCGTGATCATATTATTTTATTCCATCCATCTGTTCAACCGGCCCCAATTCATACGCCGGATGCTCGGCCATTTCCAATGCCGCATAACAAAAAAAAGGATATACACTCCATTCCACACACCCGATTAAATCCGGTTTGCCATCTCCATTTAAATCTGCTGCCCAGGCATTTGGCCCGTGAATTGTAAACGCGATTTCCCGACCGTAACATTTCAATTCCCTGGGCAAATCAAACACCGGTTCGGCCAACGATCCCACATTGCGCAGCACATAAATCTTGCCTGTTCCTGCACAATTGTAAATGAGGTCAATCAATCCATCGCCATTCCAATCCACGGCGCGAAACGATTCGGTCCAGTGTTTGGTGCGCCCCACAATTGAATCGTCAATCACCCGCCCATCCACCAATCGCACATAACCATGTCGTTTTAAGTGCAACACCCCATCGCCATTGCGAACCTGCACAAACAAGGTGGCTTTGCGCGTATGGTCATGCGTGATCATATCCATGAGTCCATCGCCATTCCAATCGGCAAAAGCCGCCCCGGTTCGCCAAAAAAACGGCGAGCGTTCATCGTATGGATAGGGATGATTGGGCGCCGCACGGTCAGATGCCAACCTTCCCGACTCACGCCGCAAATCATCCGAATCGGCAAATCCTTCCACGGTTAAAAACTGCCGTGGGCCAAACTGCGGGTTTTTTTGAGTACCGATATTTTGATACCACACAATCCGATTGGTCTCATTGGGCAGCATCAAATCCTGTAACCCATCGCCATCCCAATCCACAAACACCGGATACGGATAGCCCATATTGTGCCAATGATCACTGCCCAAAATATCATCGCGCAACACGCGAATGGATTCACCATCCGAAAAAATAAGCTCGGATTCTCGAAACGCAGGCTGATCCAGACATCCTGTGTTGCGCACCACACGCGGCCAGCCATATCCGCCACCCACCAGCAAATCTTTTCCCCCATCGCCATCCCAATCGCACACACAAGGCCATGCTTGATCGCTCAACATCAACACCGCCGACAAAGACCGCGCCTGTCCAAATAACGAAAATTGCGGTTGGCCCTCTCGAACACCCATCCATTCATAAAATGAAATCCGCTGATACATCTCATGCTGCACCAGAATCCCTTTTCGATTCCCATCTTGCACTGCGATCACTCGGCTGCATGTATTCAACTCAATGCCCAGATTCTGCCGTTCATCAAAATGACCACCCAAATTTTTTTGCCAGGTCAACCGGTGTTCACATCCACCAACGGGCAAATCCAGCACATCCATAAGGCCGTCATCATCCAGATCGATAAACGTCAGCGATTTTCCCACACCCAAATCCACAGCAGATGCGGGTTCAAAGGGCCACCCTTTGGGATTTTGGTTGCGAACAAAATGCCCATTCACCACCAGATCCAGCACCCCGTCTCCGTCCAAATCCACCACACAAATGCCGCTGTTTTGCGCAATAGGCGCCGGAATCGAAACATCCTTGACAAATACGGGCAAACCACCCGCATCGCGTTCACCTGTATTTAAAAACACCGTCACCGTCTGATCGCGCATCTCGGCAAACACGATGTCCACCAACCCATCGCCATTCACATCGGCAAAATCGGCCTCCACATACACCCCTGAAAAATGTTTGTAATCCGTTGACCCGCGCGAAGTCACATAGCGCAACCGCACCAGATCGCCAAACGTAAAATCATCCAATGACCCCACGCGCGGATAACACACAACCCCGCTGATCGGTGAACCCGGTCGATGGTAATAATTCCAGCAACCCACCAGATCGGGCTTGCCATCACCTGTCAAATCGACCAACCGCATCGAATTGGCAAGTGCAATCGGCATTGGCCTGCCCGCGTTGTAGCGCACCAGATCACCCACACCCACCATCGGCACATAAACTTGTGGGTGCAATGGCGGCCTTTTTTGAACCACGTCAAAACAAATATCATACAAACGATGCGACGCCTCTGTCACCACCCATTCAAGCCGCCCCTGGTCGCCATAAGCAAAATCCTCCGTGCGGGCAAACGGCACTTCTTCGCCCGTTGCCACATTAACCACACAAATGGCATTGGGATTCAAAACCCCAATCGCACCAGATTCTCGAATTTTTTCTGAAAAATCGATATGCACAGACAGCGGAATCAACCCCACATCTGTCGGCAAATCCGATGTGATTTTCAATCGAAAACAGAAACTCATAATTTGCCTCAAAACAGGTCACCTGTATTCTGCGAACCACTTTCAATTTCCCAATGTATCAAAAGCCGCCACAATGCGCTGTGCCGCATAACCATCCCACCGTTCGGGAATGCGGCCTTTTTTATAGGTGCCGCCAAGCACCTGTTCGGCCACCGAAATAATCCGTTCGGGCAACACGCCCACCAGCGTGCTGGTGCCTTCACTGACCGTCACCGGGCGTTCGGTATTTTCCCGCACCGTCAAACACGGCACCCCAAACGCCGTTGTTTCTTCCTGCAACCCCGCCGAATCCGTCAGCACCAGTTTGGCATACTTTTGCAATTTCAATGCATCCAGATAACCCACGGGTTCAATGACATGGATATTCTTCATTTCCTGAACAATGCCACGCAACCCAAATTGATCCACCATCTTGGATGTGCGCGGATGAATGGGCCATACCATCGGCACATGTTTCTGAATATGATCCAGAGCAGATAAAATGTCAGTCAGTGTTTTTTGATCATCCACATTGGATGGCCGGTGCAACGTCACCAGCGCATACGAACCTTCTGCAACACCAGTCTGTTCCAGAACGGGCGATTCATCAGCCCTTCCCTCCAACAACCGCAGCGAATCAATCATCACATTGCCGACAAAATGAATGCGATCTTCCGAAATGCCTTCATTTTTCAAATTCTCATCGGCATCTCGCGAAGGTGTCAACAACAAATCGGAAATCACATCTGTCATCAACCGGTTCAATTCTTCGGGCATGCGTTTGTCGCGGCTGCGCAATCCGGCCTCGACATGCGCCACAGGCACGTGCAATTTGGCCGCCACCATCGCACAGGCCACCGTCGAATTCACATCGCCCACCACCACAACCAAATCGGGTTTTTCTTCTATCACCACAGGTTCAAAAGCCATCATCACTTTGGCCGTTTGCACCGCCTGGCTGCCCGATCCAACACCGAGGGCATAGTGCGGTTTGGGCAATTTTAAATCGTCAAAAAAAATGCGCGACATCTTATCGTCATAATGCTGTTCCGTATGTACCAGCACCGCTTCACCTGCTCGCCCTTGTGTTTCCAACACGCGCCAGATGGGCGCGATTTTCATAAAATTGGGTCGTGCGCCAACCACCAGGATGAGTTTCACCCAACAATCTCCTATCGCTCAAATTCAATTTCCAGGGATTTTCCTGGCTGTAATATGGCCATTTGGACACTTGTAATTGACGGTGATAAAATCGTCATACCCCTCATCATCTTCTCGTTGTGGGGCGCGAGAATGATACTTTGCTTCTTTTTTGCAAACCCTGCACATCGTCGTATTGGGAATTTTATTCATCGAAACAACCCTCCAAAAATGACCTGTCTGTGCCGTTTCCAAAATTTATGCGCGCACAATCACAGAATCCATTGCTGGAATTTCCACATTGCCAACCCCCAATATGTCCACAATCCTTTCAGACATATTAAAATTTACCGCAACCACCACGGTCTTTTTCTTTCCGTCCAGCAACCGATAAACCCGCACACCTTCTGATGTGGCCAACCGCTCCGGCCCGTCGTTTGCCCGCCTCGCCCCACCCCTGCCCATTCGCAACAGGACGCAATAATCCCGAATCAACGCTCCATTTGCTGTCGGTTTCACAAACACCCGATCTTGCAACACGCTCTTCCACCGCACCGGTGTATTGCGCTCCGATGCATCGTCATACAACAACGGCAACCCATTGGTTGATAATCCCAAACACCCCGTCACCCGCATCCACGAAGAATGGGTCTCGATCACCTTCGGCGTGCCACCCACACCACGCACCCGATTTTTGCCCCCTTCATAAACAATGGCCACCTTATTCCCGTTGGGAAAATCGTTCATCACATACAAACCCAGCCCTTCATTTAATGTCACGCGCGACACATCGGTCGCCTCGGTCACATCGACAAACACCACCGTCTCGCCATCATCCAGGGCAACAACCGCAACGCGCTGATCAATCACCCCATCGCCATAGTGTATTTGCCCCGTCGTTCGAAATCCCTTTTCATCGGTATGATCGGTATGACAAATCATTTTTGGTTTGGCCAGTTCCCCATCCAGTTCAAATCGCCCCACCAGCCCATCCTGATCGGCCCCAAATGTGTTTTCACCACCGGCAGGAATCACCGTGCCCATCACGCCATGCCGCAAACTGCGCCAGCAAAAACCAACCAGTCCCGCCCGGCTTCGCCGCACCTGCATCCAGACAAACGGATAGGCTTCACATCCGAACAACTTGCGCCGATAGACCTCGGGTTTCAACCGTTCAACCTTTGGAATCCCGGCCATCACGGCCGTGCCCAATTTGCCCATTGCACCGGCTTCAAATTGAAAAAAACGCCCGCCTGGCGCATGGGGAATGCGGCTGTCAAACCGGCCGTCATTGCTTTCAAGCATCAACGCATCCATATAAACCACATCTTCCCAGAACAGATGGCCAGCCACCGCATCGCCAAATTCACGCGCCATAATCAACCCCTGGGGCAATACACCTGGGCTGTGATATTTCCAGTCTTGTCCGGAGGCATAGGCCACAAACCCGTTGCACAAATAAAACCGCTTCAAAATAGTCCACACGTCATGAACATGGTGCATATAGTGCGGTGGAGGTTCCAACCCGGTTAATTGAAATGCCAATCGCCCTTCTAACAACAACCCGCCACACCCCAGATAACCCGGATGAAAAGATCCGTGGTTTTCCACCGTCAAATCGGAATGCGCCGTTTGTGTACACACCCAGTCGCGCACGGCCCGACCATCGATCACCTCCATGTTTACTCGGTCGCGATCTGTCGTAAATGTATTCAGTGCAAAGGCCTTGCCCCGATCCAGCCATTGGGATGCATGCGGATGATTGGGCTGTAAACAATAGGCCCATGCAATGAGAAACGAATCCCACGCATTCTCCTCGGCTTTGGTATCCAGCCAGCGCCCATCGGGCGGATCCACGCCGACAAACCGATCTGCCTCAAAGGCCAGCAATTTTAGCACGCCCTCGCGCACATCCCCATCCAGCGCATCCCAAACCCAGTACGCCGACATGGCCAGTTCACCGGCCCACAGCGAACTCTCCCAATCGTCGCCCCATTGCCCGTTCCATTGCAACGGCTCGGTGTGCAACGTGCCCACCAGGTGGTGCGCCACAATCCAGCGCATGCACCGGTTCAAACGATCCAGCAAATGCGCCCGGCTCACCCCGGCCAGATCGGCATCAAAATGTGCACTTTTATACAACGCCGCATACCCCTGCAATTCCTCGGTCATCGAGCGGATCACTTCTTCATTAATCGGCCCGCCCGGCGGCATCCACGTATTCATATCCAGCGATCCAAAATGTCCCAACCGATCCGAATCATCCGTCCAATACCGCTCAATATGCCGAATGTGCCGACACATCAAAATCACCAGATCGCGTTCTGACGGAAAATCGGGGCGCAAGGTATCCAGTGGCGCAAATTTTGTCATGAGGCACCTCCGGCTTCAAACACTTCCTGGGGCTGCTCAAGCCGAAAAACAAACAGCTTGCCACCTGTCAACTGCGCCTTCACATCCCGCACAAACTCACGCGCCATATTGGTATCATACAACACACACGAACCCGGTGTGTGGGCCAGCACCCGCACCCGCCCTTTTCGCGTTTCCAGCACCGCATCAATCGCCGCCTGCACCTCAGCCCCTTCTCCCACCATTGCCACATAAGCCATCATGTACTCCTTTCCGATTACACTCCGCACAGTTCGAACGACGATCCAGTAGGTCGTCGCTCCCGGTGAGTCGTTCCTTTTGCACTATGCACTTTGCACTATTTTAACATCCATCGCGGGCAAATCGATTGGCCCCAGGCCCGGTATATCCACAGACCTTGTTTTTACATCGACATTCACCGCAACAATCACATTTTTATTTTTGGCATCGCTCAGGCGAAACACGCGCACACCATCTTGTGCGATCAAGCGTTCGGGGGCCGCTTTCACACGGCGTGTACCTCCCCGCCCCAAACGAAGCAACACACAATAATCCCGTATCACCGTTCCATTCGCCGTTGGTTTCACAAACACCCGATCTTGCAACACGCTTTTCCACCGCACCGGCGTATTGCGCTCCGACGCATCGTCATAATACAAAGTGATCCCATCCGTCACAATGCCCAAACTGCCTGCCACGCACAACCAGTGAGAATGTGTCTCAATTACGCGTGTTTTCCCCCCCACACCTCGCACCAGCTTCTTGCCACCTGCATACATAAGCGACACTTGATTTTTGTTGGGAAAATCGTTCATCACATACACACCCAGCCCTTCATTAAGCGTCACACGCGACACATCGGTCGCCTCTGTTACATCGACAAACACCACGGTCTCGCCATCTTCCAGTGCAACAACCGCAACGCGCTGATCAATCGCCCCATCGCCATACAACATTCGCCCCGTTGTGCAAAACCCCTTTTCGGTTGTGCGATCCGTATGACAAACCACGTTGGGCCGCACGCGCTCACCATCCAGTTCAAATCGCCCCACCAACCCATCCTGATCGGCCCCAAACGTATCTTCCCCACCAGAGGGAATCACCGTGCCCATCACCCTTGCACCCAAACTGCGCCACGAAAATGAAAAAAATCCCGCCCGGCTGCGCCGCACCTGCAACTCCACATACGGATAAGCTTCACACCCGAGCAACTTATGCCGATACATTTCCGATTGAAAGCGAAATGTCTCTGGTAATCCCGCCATGATCGCAATAGCCAGATCCCACATCATGCCCGTTTCAAACTGAAAATACCGCCCACCCGGTGCAGGGGGGATGCGCCCGTCAAAGCGGCCATCACCGGCCGCCAGCATCCCCTCATCAATATACCGCATAACTTCACAAAGCAGATGCCCGGCAACCTCATCGCCAAACTCACCGGCCATCACTGCTGCCTGAATAAATGATTCGGGCCATTGATATTTCCAGTCCTGCCCCGACGGATACACCATAAACCCATTGCACAGATAAAACCGCTTCAAAATATCCCACACCTCGCGCACATGGTACATAAAATGCGGCGGCGGTTCTTTCCCGGTCTTTAAAAACGCCAATCGACCAGCCAGCAACAAATCCCCACAGGCCAGATAACTGGGATGAAACGACCCGTGATTTTCCACCGTCAAATCCGGGTGAGCTGTTTGAGTACAAATCCAATCGCCAATAGGGCGCCCATCAATCAACCCCTTCTCCACGCGGTCGCGATCTGTTGAAAATGTATTCATCGCAAACGCCTTGCTCCGATCCAGCCATATTTCGGCATGGGGATGATCGGGCTGTAAACAATAGGCCCACGCCATCAAAAATGCATCCCAGGCATTCTCCTCCGCCTTGGTATCCAGCCAGCGCCCATCGGGCACATCGACCCCCACAAACCGATCCGCTTCAAAAGCCAAAACCTTCAACGCGCCTTCGCGCACATCCCCATCCAATTCATCCCAAACCTGCCAGGCCGCCACACCAAACTGCCCGGCCCACAGCGAGCTTTCCCAATCGTCGCCCCATTGTCCGTTCCACTCCAGTGGTGCTGTGTGCAAATCGCCCGATAAATGATGTCCCGCAATCCAGCGCAAACACCGGTTCAACCGATCCAGCAAATGGTCTCGACTCACCCCCGCCAATTCCGCATCAAAATATGGGCTTTTGTAAAGCACCGCATACCCGATCAATTCCTGAGCCATCGACCGAATCACAATCTCATTAACTGGGCCTCCCAGCGGCATCCATGCATTTTTGTCCAGTGCGCCAAAATGCCCCAGCGCATCGGAATCCTCCACCCAGAACTGCTCGGCATACGGCACATGCCGACACATCAAAATCACCAGATCGCGCTCCGATGGGAAATTTCGAAACGACGTATTCAGCGGTTCAAATGTTTTCATAACACCTCGCTTTTTTCAAAATCACCAATATGCACAAACATGCAATACAGCCGTAATTTTCCGCGCGATTCCGTCTCGCAACATATCTTGAAAGATCACCCATCCTGACATCCCATCAATTCGTTTGACTTACTTCAACCCCATTTCTACCTTGATCTGCGTTTATGCACACCATTTTAAACAAAGGTTCACTCATGAGCAAAATTGCCAACATCAACACAACCAGCATCACAGATGCCATCCAGTTAGGCTGTCAAACGATGGCCAGTGTTTTTAATGCCGATGACAACAACATTCCCTTTTTCCGATCCGAAGTCTATCCTGATCCTCAACTGTCATTCAACCCCGTCCACTCCGAATCCCATGTGCCAGGTCGCCATCTCAATGCCCTGCTCAATGCCGAAGACATTGGCATCATCATCGACAAAGCCGCCGTTGAAAAACATGCAGAAGCCGCCTTTTTTTCCTATGGAGGATGCTTGCCCTTCCCGCTTAATCGCCTTGAAATCAACGGCCCGCGAAACCACTTCGTTTCCCACAATTTCCGAGAAGGATTTCACGCTCTCTACGCACTCGTCAAATATCGGCAATCCGACAGGGCACACAAAATAGCCGAAGACAGCATCAAAGCCATCAACCAGCTCTGGCAGCCCAAAACGGGATGGCATGTTAACACCCTGCAAAACCGCTATGGCCTTCACATTCAAGACCGAACATTCATCACTGGCATTGGACGTGCCATTGGCCCGCTCGTAAAATACCACCGCGCCACAGGTTATGGCCCAGCGCTCGATCTTGCGATTTTGCTGGCACAAAAAGCCACATCCGAATTCTTCACCGAATCAGGCACATACAACCGCGAAACCTTCGGTGCACACACCCATTCCACCACATGCGTGATGTCATCCCTTGCCCAGCTTGCCGATCACACCGCCAATATCAACCTGCTCAACCGCGTTAAAAATTTTTATGACCACGGATTGAATGACATTCGAGACGCCATTGGCTGGGTCATCGAATCCAGCCGGGATGAGGCCAATCCCGACATGGGCGAAATCAACAACTCGGGCGACATTGTTGAAACCGCGCTCATCCTCGGCAAATGGGGATATTCAGAATATTATGAAGACGCCGAGCGCATTGTGCGCAGCCATGTCTTGCCCGCACAACTGCGTGACATATCATTCATCAAAAATCCACCCAATCCCAACAACGAAGACGGCTTGAAACATGTGGCCGAACGCCATCTCGGTGCTTTCGGATTTCCAGCACCCTATGGCCATTGGCCCATAGATCGCAAAACCATCAGCTTCAACATGGACATCGTTGGCGGAGGTGTGGCTTCTCTTTGTGAAGTTTTTCGCAACATCGCCGAAACAAATGCCGCGGGCCACCGGGTCAATTTGTTTTTTGACCATGAAACCGACGACATCAAAATCGAATCGCCCTATACCCATCCTGCACTTGAAATAACCGTCAAAACATCTGGATGCCTTTTTGTCAGGCTGCCATCCTGGCTTTCCCTCGATGCCATCCAAATCACTGGTGCAATCACGCCACGCATGGATAATGGGTATCTCTTTTTTGCACAACCCGAAATTGGAAAACCCATCACACTCCATTTTCAGTTGCCCGAACGCCACATCGTGCTCCATCATCGCACGCGAAACATCCGTGCGCGTTTGCAAGGTGACTGTGTGGTCGCCATGGACAATTTTGGCGCTGATCTAACATTTTTCGATCCATTATAACTGATTACAAAATTTCTGGTCTGAATCGACATATTGCTTTTTTACTTTTATCTTGTTTGACTCACAACTTTTTAGTTTTCCCAATGTACATTCCATTTCCCCACAACGCAATCACCCTTTCACCGGGAAGTGCCCATGAAAAAACAAACCATCCGCATTGCCCTGTCTGCCATGAAACAACCCGCTTCCATACCCGACGGGGTTGAAAGAATCTGCACTGTCCTTCATACCTGCCAGAAACAAAAAATCGAAATTGTCTGCACCCCCGAAACCTACCTTCCCGGATTGCGCGGGGCCAGTTTCGACCTGCCCAAACCCGACCAACCAGCTATGGAAAAAGCTGTAAAAGACCTGCAAACCGCCTGCAAAAAAACCGGCGTTGCCGCCATTGTCGGACTCGAATGGGTCTCAAACCTCGGCCTTGAAAACCGCGCCATCGTCATTTCACCCACCGGGCGATTGCTCGGACATCAAACCAAAAACCAGATCACACCTGGCGGCGAAGAGGAAAATTATGTTCCAGACGGACAGCGCAAAGTCTTCACCGTCAACGGCGTCAAGTTTGGCATTGTCATTTGCCACGAAGGGTGGCGCTATCCCGAAACCACGCGATGGGCGGTTCTGCGCGGTGCTCAAATCGTTTTTCAACCCCAGGTCACCGGTAGCGACAAACCCCCTCGTAAAACCCAAAAATGGGGCGTCTCCTTCTATGAAAAATCCATGCAATGCCGCGCCGCCGAAAACACCATCTACTTTGCCAGCGTGAACCAGGCCATGCGCCATCAAAACTCCACCACCAGCCTCATCGATCCGTCTGGCAATTACATGGCTCACATTCCCTACGGCAAAGAAGACCTCCTCATTGCCGACCTCGATCTTTCCAAAGCCACCCGATTGTATGCCAAACGCTATCACCCCGAATGGTACCCGGCATAATCGAGCAATAATCATGAACCCATCAAAACACAGTCCATACAAGAGCGATTTTCCGCGCGATTCCGTTTGGCAACATCTCTTGAAACGCCCCTGTCCCTGACAGGCCATCTCATGTTGGGCATCCAGTGAGGGTATTCGCGGAAAATCAGCCCTCCCGGCGTTTGAGGGACGCCCTTCTTTTGCATTCTTTTCTTGGGCGCGCAAGAAAAGAATGTTTCCAATGAAAAAATCACTAATGGTTCATCAAATAAATCTGTTGATGCTTTAATTGCCGTTCCCGAATGGTTCTATCGAGTATCCATGAATTGCAAACAAAAAAGGCGAACGATTTCAAATCGTCCGCCTTTTTTCTTATTCATTGTTCACTGTTCATTATTTAACAGCCTCAATCGTCGCCGAC
>CAXNEV010000030.1:0-15457 GCA_964200925.1 Candidatus Latescibacterota bacterium
TGGGGCCGCGCTCAAATAATTCGTGGATATTTTGAGTGCGCCAAAGATAACATCCTCCCCCGCCAGCAAAACCATACGTATATCCATTCCATTTTATGATGCGCATATACGATGGCCCAAGACAAACGTGTTCACTGACAAAATGAAGCCCATCATTTGACTCGGCATAACAACTCAACTGATTGACATAATCGGGCTTTGGCCCGGTGAACCGGGCACCGTGGTAGATCATGTAAAATTTTTGACGATCTGGGTCTATGTGAACATCGGGTGAGGCAATATGGCTCACAAATTGGGTATTGACCATATCCAGCACACCAGGAGAATAAACCTGATAGGGCCCCAACACATGATCGGCATATGCCATGCGAATGAATTTGCCCTGGTGATGTGCAAAATAAAGGTAGTAGCGTCCCAGTGGGTTGGGAACCCAACTGGGCACCCGAACCAGCGATGGCCCGTTGATATTGCCGCCAATGCGATCATCCATTTCAGGAAACACAATGGGATTGTGTGAACTGCGAACCGTGCGAAGCTTCATAAAAGAGTCCTCGAAATTTTTTTAGAATCTGGTCAAATGTGCAGAATGAATTATGTTTAAACGGTTTTGAGAACTGTTTCCATTTTATTGAGTGAGGAATTCATGGCTGAGCGTGCGCGTTTGACACAGGGAGCAGTGGCCCCAACCGTGGCCAGGTTGGCTGGCCCTATGGTCATGGGGTTATTTTCTGTGATCGCTTTTAATTTGACCGATACCTACTTTGTTTCACAACTGGGCACGGAAGCGCTGGCGGCCATGAGCTTCACGTTTCCCGTTATTATGGTCATGTTGGGGCTGGCAATGGGATTGGCCACGGGTACGGCATCGGTGATTTCCAGGGCCATTGGCAAAGGCGATGAAAATACCATTCGCCGCCTGGCATCTGACAGTTTGATGCTTTCGTTTTTGCTTGTTTTATCCCTTGCAGCCATTGGTATTGCAACCATTGAACCGCTTTTTACCCTGCTGGGGGCCACGCCCAATTTGTTGCCACTCATTAAAGACTACATGGCCATCTGGTATGTCGGCATGATCTTTCTGGTGATTCCCATTGTGGCTGTGGCCACCATCCGTTCAACGGGTGATACCATGTTTCCGGCATTAATGATGGTGGGCGCAACGGGCCTGAATTTTGTTCTTGATCCCTTGTTTATTTTTGGCCTTTGGGGATTTCCTCGGCTTGAATTTCAAGGGGCGGCCATTGCCACGGTCATCTCTCGAGCAACCACCCTTGTCGCTTCGTTACTCTTGTTGCACTTTCGCGAGCACTTGCTCGATTTTCAGATTCCAAATCTGCGTGCCGTCTGGCAATCCTGGCGGCAAATCGGGGTTATTGCCGGACCTGCTATTGCCACCAACTTCATGGAACCGCTCGGATTGGGGCTTATCACCCGTGTCATTGCTGACCACGGCGCTTCATCGGTTGCCGCCTGGGGGGCTGGATTGCGCATTACTGCCTTTGCGATGATTCCCGTTTTTGCACTGGGTTCTGGCCTGGTTCCTTTTGTCGGTCAAAACTGGGGAGCCGGGGAATATGGGCGCGTGCGGCAGGCGAGAAATTACGGCTATCTTTTTGCCATGATATGGAGCGTTTTTGTCATCATTTTATTACATTTGATGGCCGAACCCCTTGCCCGTCTTTTCAGCATAGAACCCGATGTGACCCACGAAATTGTCCGGTATTTGTGGATCATTCCCTTTGGTTATTTTGGCGTGAGTGCTTATAGCATCACCGAAGAAACACTCAACGCCATTGGCCGTCCGATTCTGGCCTCTCTGCAAACCTTTATTCACATGTTTGTTCTCTATATTCCACTGGCCTATCTGGGGGCACATGTGATGTCGATCAACGGGCTATTTGGCGGACTGGTCATCGCCGACATTTTAGGCGGTGCCGTTGGTGCGGGATTGGCCTGGTGGCAATGCCGAAAACCCGATCTTTCCGCCATACAAAATTCTGCAACCGTTCAATCATCTGCCTAAAACCCGGCGTTCAAATGCCGCATATTTTTGGATCAGCACATCATAAACTGCAACCGATGAAGCCCGTGGTGCAATCATCGATTCCGATATGGGTTTGGCAATGTCCGCAATCACATCTTCCCATGACACGGTGTGTAAATACCCGTGAATTGCACGCAGAGCCGCTCCCAGAGCCGCGCTGTTGGTCACTTCAAAACGATATACTGGACAATTTTGAACATCGGCCATAATCTGCAAAATGTCGCGATTTACCGATGCCCCGCCTGTGGCATAAATCGCTGTTGGGCGCACCTTCATCCATTCCGAATGCAGCCGCATGGACAGCATTTGCGCTTCAACAACCGCCCGGCAATTTCCCGCCACATCATGTTTTTCCAATTCAAAACGGTGTATGCCCGGGGTTAACACATGGGGTACAATTTCCGGCTCAAACCACGGCAACATCAATTTTCCATGATTGCCTGGCGGGGTGGATTGAATGGCCTGTGAAAATCCCGCCCAATCCAATTGATAGGCATCGCGAACGGCCTCGCGCGCCAGAGACCCATTTTTAAAACAAATCAGCGTCATATAATCGCCGGTTGGTGACACAAACACATGCCCTTCCCCTTGCGGATCGGTGCGACACGTCTTCATCGTGCCAAAATAGGTGTCGCTGGTGCCCAGAGAAATAGCCACTTTTCCTTCTTTTATCAATCCCAACCCCACCACACTGTTTGGGTTGTCGCCAGACCAGATCAGCGCTTGTGCATGGGGGTTAACACCGTACTTTTTGACAAAATAGGGGCTCACCGACCCCACAATTGTCCAGGGTGCGGCCAGGGCGGGCAACCGTTTGGCCAGATCGGGGGCGGTGGCATTTAACGCGGGGGCATGCCAGGTGCGGGTTTGAATATCCATCAGGTTCATACCTGCGCCATCGCCGTGATCAATAGGTGCAATTTTTCCAGACATCAAAGAAGCCATAAATGAACTGACCAACATCACATGCCCAGTAGCGCGATACCCATGTGCATCCGTTTTGTAAAACTTGCGAATCTGCGGGCCCGTAAATCGCTCAAATGTTGTTGAACCGGTTGTTTCTGCTGTGGTTTGCAAACCGCCAAGTGCGTGGCAAATTTCATCACATTCTGTTCGAGTTGACGAATCCATCCAGATGGGTGAAGTGCTGCGAGAGAATTGGTTTTTGAGGTTTTCTATCAGGGTTTTTTGTGGATCAAATAATCCCAATATACGCTCAGTACCCGTTTTGAGATACACCGAACCGTGTTGTTGCCCAGAACCTGAAATAGATAGAATATGCCCCAGTGCCACCCCGTCTTTTTTCATTTTATGAAACAGCACATCCAGCGCTTCGGCCCACATGAGTGGCGGTGCGTGAACCACCCTGGAATCGGCATTATTTAACACGCCATTGTGTGTGCCATAATGCGGCAAAGCCGTGTCGTAATGGATGGATGCATCGTATATAACCGCATGGGCATCCAGATCTACAACGACGGCACTGAGGCTTTGTGTGCTGGAATCCAAACCGAGAAACAATCGGCTCATGTCACACTCCTTCCAATCGGTCAATCTTTCAGATAATATTCAACAGTTGAAACAACCCGCACGGTTTTGTTGAGCTGGCTTTCTTCGTTTACCCCTGGTGCACGGTCGCGTGCCAAAATGACAAACAATCCTTGATTGGCACTGCGAATGCCCCCCAATTGGCTACCCGAATCATGGGCAAATTGTTCGGCTGCCATGCGCGCATTGGCCGTGGATTCGGCAATCATCTCGGGTTTTAGCGCAGTTAATTTGGTAAATAAAAATGTGGGCCCTGTGCCTGAATGACCGCCTGCCGAAAGCACAACCCCTGCATCGACCAGTTCGCTGATGCGCTGGCTGGCATTTCGAATCAAATCGGGATCTTCCGAGCGCACCATGATGGTTTGAGTAATAATAAATCGATTTTTTACCTGCCCCGAATGATAAGGATTGGCATGAACATCGTTCACCTCGAGATCCTGAAGCTCAACCAGAGATTCATCAATATTGTATTTTTTTAAAAATTTGAGGATTTCCATCTTGCTGGCTTCGATATTGCGCTGCGCCTGATTCAAATCATTGGCTGTGGCCACAAACCGCAATGGCCACAATGCCATGTCGGCACGCACATCGCGCTCGGAAGTGCCTTTCACGGTTACATAACGATCTGCCGTTCGACTTTTAATAAAACCTTGACCAATAAACCAGCCTCCCAGTGCCACACCAGCAGAGATTATCAAGATCTTGGCATATGACAAATTCATACCACCCTCCGGGAAAGCCCTTCTTTACACTACCTGCCAAATATGCTTTTTAAAGCATTAAATCCGCCCTGGAACACACCGCCACCAATCAGATTTTGCATTTCTTCTTCAACGTTGGCTGGACAATTAAATTCAGCCGTCCATTCGATATAGGTTCGGTTGCCATCTGTAATTGTCCCTAACCGCAGTGTTGCCACATAATTTTCCACGGGCATGGGGGATTCAAGAATGGAATAGGTACAGGTATGTGCAACATCGCTTAAGGTCAACAACTGTTCGCGGATGTTGCCACCGTCTTTCAGATTAAAATTGCGAATGCACCCCACTTTGTCGCTGGGTTCATTTTTTTCTATTCGACTGTCTGCAATGGCGGGGTGCCAGGCAGGAAGCGCATTAAAATCGCGTATTTTTGCCCAAACATCCGCCACAGGCGCATCAATGACAGAACTGACAAATACATGGGTTTTGGCCATATAACTCCTCCGTTGTATCGTGGTCAACAATGGATAACAAGCAGCAATATACCGCTTAAAAAATCATGTATCCAACAGATTTTGACGGCTATTGCGATGTCTGTTTCCAGATTGCACCAATGGCATCAAGCTTTTTGTCGCTTAAATATCCATACCGATTAATCCATACCCCAGCTGCTGCACTATCGGCAACGATTTGAAAGCGGCGCACAAAATCCTCGTAAGGCCCATATCCATGCATCAGGGCAGTGACCTGTGCGCGATTTTTCACTTCATTTAACACCTGTTGAATTTTGCGGATCTGTGGTGTATTGGGAATGGGGTGCGGTTCGTCGGGTTCAGGATAGCCATAATCGGAAATTCGAGTGGCTGTAATGACATCACCCAAATCGAACAAATGGGCAAGGGCACGCACCACCAACGTTTCATTCAGCCCGGCATTGTGCTGTAAAAGCACAGATCCCCAGAATTCGACCATGACCGACCAGTGCATGGTATAAAGCTTGGGTGAAATGGCATCGCAATATTGAGATGCGCCCGAAAAATCAAATCCTGTAAACTGCGTTAACGGCACCATAAACGCATTGGCCGACAATTTTTTGTCTGTACCGCCAACTACCGTAATTGCCTCGCGCCAATCGCGCAACAAATCGACCGATAAAGCCGCTTTTAACCGCAACCATTCCAGCACTGCCGGGTATTGCCGCAACAGCCGAATCTGTGCCCATTTGCCCCGATCCGCACTGGCCCAATCTTCTAAATCGGCATTGGTCAAATGGCCGTGCAAATACTCGTATAATGCCCCCACTTCTTTGCGAATGGATTCAAATGCAAACCCATGTGATTCGGCCCATCCTTTGACGTGAAATCCAAAATCCTGAAAAGCCTCGTCCAGTTTATAACATGGATATTCGGGCCAATCGGGTCGAAATCCCGTGATGTCGGGGTACTTCTCCAGCAAATCTTGCACATACGCCCGATTATAACTGCGAATGGCGGGGCTGGCCAAACTGCCCGTATCGGCCATGCGATTTTGGGGTTCTTTCCCATTGGGCAAACGCGGCGCATCGTCGGTCGTCAACCCTGCCGGTGTGGCCCCATTCACCTGAAAATAAACTTCCAGACCGCGATCCCGTGATGCCTTGATAAAATCATTGAGAATATGCCCATGCATCATGGTCAATTCTGTTGCTTTGCGCGGTTGATAGGATGTATTGTGATACAATTTTTCATTGGGATGATAACTCGGAGCACCCCGAACCCACAGCGACTGTTTGCCAAACAAAGGTCGATCAAACAACCGTGGACTGCTGCCGGCATCCGATGGCGGTTGAAAACTGCCTGTGCCTTCGGGGGCTTCTGCTGTCACTGTCGGGTTTGTTGCAACAGCTGTGGCTCCAATGCGCATCAGGTTGTCCAATACCTGATCAATGCCTTCGCTCAATACAAAATCGGCCAGAACGGTAATGCCTAAAAAACGCTGTTTCGACATGCCCCCTCCAAGTGATCATTCAACATCAAGATTCAAAATGGAATACCAAGATAGCATGAAAAAAGCATCTGGACAAAGTCAAAGATGATGATCGATAAATTATCCTTGAAAAAGGCGGGTATCCAGAATAACTTACCCTCTGTTTTTCTGCGATGAATTTTTAAGAAAGGGATGGATATGAGTGCGATTAATCAGGTTGATGTTGTGTCGCATTATTTACAAGGCGATGGCATCATTCCCAACAGCGCGTTGCCGTTGCTCGTTTATCCGGGGGTGATAAGCTTGCCTGAAAACGACCCTGCCCACTGCCGACCCCGTTTTTGGCCCACAAGGCCCGTTAATGGCCTTGTGGCAAAAATAAAGTGAGGAGTCATGCAACCGTCGAATATGCTTTATATTCTTTCAGATCAGCACAACCGCAACTTGCTGGGTTGTTATGGCCATCCTGTTGTGCAAACACCCAATTTAGATCGACTGGCCCAGCGCGGCACCCGATTTGACAATGCCTATACGAACTGCCCCATCTGTGTGCCTGTGAGAGCCGCTTTGGCAACCGGGCGGTATGTTCACCAGAATGGTTATTGGGACAATGCCCATGCGTATGACGGCACACAAAAAAGCTGGCACCATCGGTTGCGCGAACAAAATTACCATGTCACCTCCATTGGAAAATTGCATTTCAAAGGCCAGGGAGCAGATCACGGCTTCAGCGAGGAAATCGATCCTTTGAATGTCGTTGATGGTCTGGGAGATACGTTGGGTTGCATTCGCGATACCCCACTTTTTCGCAACAAACGCTCTGGTATTCGCGAAGCTGGCCCCGGTGATTCGACCTATTTGCAATACGACAAACGCAATGCTGATCATGCGATCTCCTGGTTGAGCCAACATGCCCGCGATGAAAAACCCTGGTGCCTGTTTCTTTCTTTTGTCTGTCCACATCCGCCGTATATTTCTCCGCCCGATCTGTTTGAAAAATACGATCCCAACACTTTGCCCTTGCCGCCACAATGGCGACAAACCGACTGGCCCAACCATCCTGCCATTGATTATTTCCGGCGTTTTTTTACTTTTGACCCGCAATTTCCAGAAGCCCTTGTGCGCCGCATGAATGCCGCTTATTACGGTGTGTGTACTTATCTCGATCAACAAATTGGCCGCGTGCTCACTCAACTCGATGTGCTGGGCCTTACCGACAAAACCCGCATCATTTATACGTCCGATCACGGCGAACACCTCGGTTCGCGCGGCATTTATGGCAAATTTACCATGTACGACGATTCTGCGGCTGTGCCTTTCCTGATGGCCGGGCCAGATGTGCCTCAAAAAAAAGTGGTTAACACCCCTATTTCACTCATTGACAGTTTTCCCACCATTCTCAATGCCGTGGGTGCACAACACACACCAGAAGATGCCAGCCTGCCAGGTGCATCTCTTTGGGAAATGGCACAACAAAATGATCGAGACCGCACAGTTTTTAGCGAATATCACGCGGTGGGTGCACGCCATGCTGCGTATATGGTGCGCAACCGGCAATATAAATACATCCATTATGTGAACGATCCACCCCAGCTTTTTGATATGCAAAATGATCCTCATGAATGCAACGACCTGGCATTTTCACCCGATCACTATGCTGTGCGCGACGATTTGGAACTGGAACTGCTGGAATTGATTGATCCTGAAACCGTCGATGTTCAGGCCAAAACCTCCCAAAACAAATTGATTGAATCCCTCGGCGGTGCCAAAACTGTTTTGCAACGCGGCGCCTTTGACAATTCACCTGTGCCGGGTGAAGCCCCGGCGTTTCGCACACATTGATTGTTCGCTCCAAACCCCGCGCTACGCGCGGGGATCAAAAAGCTCACTGTAAACGACAAAGCTTCGCTTTCTTTTCGTTCGGCCTTCGGCCGAGACAAAAAGCCACCCGCTTTCGCGGGTGGTCGTTTACTCATTTAAAGGAACCCCATGGAATCTGTAAAACTGTTTATCAATGGCGAATGGATCACCTCTAAAACCACAGAAACCACACCGGTTTACAACCCGTCAGACGGCATACAAATTGCCGCAACACCCATGTGCGGGGCTGATGACGTGGGTGCTGCTATACAGGCCGCTGCCAGAGCTTTTCCCGGTTGGGCCAAAACCCCGGTTGTGGATCGGGCACGGATCATGTTTCGATTGGTGTCATTGATGGAACGCGATTTTGAAGCGCTCTCACAACTGGTGACGCGTGAACACGGCAAAACGCTCGACGAAGCGCGTGGTGAAGTGCGGCGCGGCATTGAAGTGGCCGAATTTGCCTGCGGTGCGCCCAATCTGATGATGGGTGATTCGCTTGAAAACATTGCCCGCGATATTGATTGTGATACCATTCGCCAGCCCCTCGGCGTGTCTGTAGCCATTACTCCCTTTAATTTCCCGTTCATGGTGCCCATGTGGACTTTGCCCATTGCGCTGGTATGCGGCAATACGTATGTGCTCAAACCTTCCGAACGCGTGCCATTAAGCGCTGTGCGCATTGCTGAATTGCTGACCGAAGCGGGTTTGCCACCGGGTGTTTTTAACCTGGTTCACGGGGGTAAAACGGCTGTGGACACCCTGTTGACCCATCCCGATGTTAAAACCGTTTCCTTTGTGGGTTCCACACCTGTGGCCAAATATATTTATGAAACGGGTACCAAAAATGGCAAACGCGTACAATCGGCTGGTGGGGCCAAAAATTATATGGTTGTTTTACCCGATGCCGATATCGACAGTACGGTTGCGGCTGTGATGGGTTCGGCCTATGGCTGTGCGGGTGAACGGTGTATGGCGGGCAGCATTCTCGTGTGTGCCGAAGGTGCGGGGGAGCGCATTTTAGACCCGTTGAGCCATGCGGCCAAAAATTTTCGGGTGGGGCCAACAGATCGCGACCCTAACGTTCAGATGGGCCCTGTGGTTACACCCCAGCATCTGGCACGCCTTCACCAGCGCATTGAAGATGGGCTTAAAGAAGGGGCACAATTGCGGGTGGATGGGCGAGGGGTTCAGGTTGAAAAAACGCCCAATGGGTTTTATTTAGGCCCCACGATTTTTGACAATGTCACACCAACGATGTCTATTGCTCGCGAAGAAATCTTTGGCCCTGTGCTTTCTACTATGCACACCGACAATTTTAACGAAGCCATTGCCTGGTGCACTAATAGTGAATATGGCAATGCGGCTGTTTTGTTTACGTCCAGCGGGGGAGCCGCACGCAAATTTCGCCACGAAATTAACGCGGGCATGGTTGGTATCAATATCGGTGTGCCCGCGCCTATGGCCTTTTTCCCGTTTTCCGGGTGGAACAATTCTTTTTTTGGCGACCTCCATGTTCAGGGTTCTGAAGGCATCTCTTTTTTCACGCGCCAGAAAGTGACGATTAGCCGGTGGTTGGAAACGCGGCGACAATTTTTTTAACCCCCCCGTCCGTCTCATCACAAACAAAACAGCCCTTCAAGGTATCTTGGAGGGCTGTTTTGCATCATGTTAAAATGGATCTTATGGGCGTTCGGATCGATATGCATTGGCCAACAGCGTGATTGGATGTTCAATTTGAACATCGACCGCACAGCGCTGTGTGCCATGATTTAACTGTACCATACATCCAGGGTTGGCTGTGGCCACAACCGTTGCGCCTGTTTTTTTGATGTGGCCCATTTTGCGATCCAGCAGGTTCATGGACATTTCTGGTTGTGTGATGTTGTAAATGCCCGCACTGCCGCAGCACCATTCGGCCTCGGCAAGTTCTGTAAATTGAATGCCGGGTATGGCTTTGAGAATCTCGCGCGGTTGAGCATTTACTTTTTGCCCATGTGCCAAGTGACACGATGCGTGGTAGGTTACAGATGTGATCCCGCCATTTGTTTTGGGTTTGTGAAATTCAATTTCGACCAGAAAAGCGTGAATGTCTTTTACTTTTTGCGACCACACGATGGCCCGTTTGGCATAAATCGGATCGTCGGCTAACAAATGGTCGATATGCATGATGTGTGACCCGCATCCACCGGCATTGACAATAATGGCATCGAGGTTTTCTGCTTCAAAAGCCTCGATGTTTTTTCGCGCGAGGTCTTTGGCTGTATCCGTTTCTCCATTGTGGGCATGAAGCGACCCACAACACACCTGTTGTTTGGGCAAAATGACTTCACATCCGTTTTGTTGCAACACGTAAATGGTGTCGGCATTGACATGGGAAAAGGCAATGTCTTGAACACAGCCCGAAAGCATGCCCACGCGATAACGCGGTTTTTCGGGATTGGCTCTGGTATCAAACAAAGCTCGCGTAAAATGCCTCTGAATTACCGGTGTCAGCGGTTCCAGTTCACGCAGCGATTTGGGAAGCAATTTCAAAAGCCCACTTTTGCGAATAAAGGTTTGCAAACCGCTGGCCTGATAAAACCACATCAATCGCCCCAACAGGCGCAGACGTTTGGGTGAGGTAAACAACCGATTTAAGGCCCAGGTGCGAATGCGCGTGCGCTTTGGGGTATTGAGCACGCCCACGCGTTCTATTTCGGCTCGTGCATGTTCAAACAAAGTGGTGTAATCCACACCCGCCGGGCATGCTGTTTGACAGGCCAGGCATCCCAAACAAAAATACATCTCATCGGCAAAAGTCTTGCTCATTTCCAGCCGGTCATCGGCAATGGCCCGCATCATGGCAATGCGCCCCCGAGGGGAGGATCGTTCGCGCAATGTGGCATCATAGGTTGGGCAGGTGGGCAAACACATGCCACAGTGCATACATTTTTGAACAATGGAATAGTCGAGATTTTTAAGCAAATTTTCCGAATGTTTCATATCCATATTTTATGTCCGATACAAAAGTCGTGGGGCTTGAGTCAAAAAACCATGCCAAGGGGGATTGTCTTTTATCACATTTTTGTATGCCTTCGGCGACCTACTTTTTGAACGACCAAAAAGTAGGCAAAAAGTCGTTCCCTCAAGCGCCGGGAGGGCTGATTTTCCGCGAATATCCCCACAGGATGCTCGGCATGAAATGGCCTGTCAGCGATAGAGGCGTTTCAGAAGGTGTTGCGAAACGGAATGGCGCGGAAAATCTTCCCATATCGCATGTTTATTGACGGTGGGCGTTGCGGATATGTATATCGTGTAAAGACTCGCGACTGATTTTAATCAAAAATCTTGCCCGGATTCAAAATGCCAGCCGGATCAAAACTCGCTTTCACCTGGCGCAACACATCCATTGCAATGGGGCCCAACGCATCTGGCAAAAATGGTTTTTTGGCCAATCCCACGCCGTGTTCACCCGTGATTGTTCCGCCGAGTTTCACGGCATAATCGGCTATTTCTTTTAAAGCCAATTCCACCCGGTGCATTTCTTCGGTATGGCGTTCATCTGTCAAAAATGTCGGATGCAAATTGCCATCTCCCATATGTCCAAACGTGCCCACTTTGACCTGATGCCGATCTGCGGTTTCTTGCACAAAAGCCACCATCTTGGCCAGTTCACTGCGCGGCACTGTTACATCTTCTAAAATGACTGTGGGGGCCAATCGCGCCAGCGCGCTAAATGCCGACCGCCGGGCTGTGGCCAGTTTGAGGGCCTCGGTTTCATTGGCCGCTAACCGCACGTCGCGTGCGTTATGGGCGCGTGCAATTTCTATGATTTGTTCGGCCTGTTCACCTACTTGTGCTGGATGCCCATCGACTTCCATTAACAACACCGCGGCCACATCGGTTGGCAGGCCCACATGGGCAAAATCTTCTACACACTGTGCGGTGATACGGTCGAGAAACTCCAGCGTACAGGGCACAATCTTATTGCGAATAATTGCCGAAATCGTTTCGGCGGCAGCTTCCATAGAATCATATAAGGCCAGAATTGTCTTTTTAGTTTGAGGTTGGGGCACGAGCTTCAGCGTGATTTTTGTGATCACACCCAGCAAACCTTCAGATCCAATAAACAAATCCTTCAGCGTAAATCCCGCCACATCTTTGACGCACTTTGTCCCTGTATTCAAAATGCGCCCGTCGGCCAGCACCACCTCAAGGGCCATCACATAATCGCGTGTCACCCCATATTTCAACCCGCGCAAGCCTCCTGAATTATTGGCCACATTGCCGCCAATAGTCGAAATTTTCATGGACCCTGGATCGGGTGGATAAAACAAACCTTCTGCGGCTGCAGCATCGTAGATTTTTTGGGTGATCACACCCGGTTCTACCGTCATGGTGAGATTGCGCGTATCGATTTCTAAAATGCGGTTCATGCGCACCAGGCATAAAATCAGACACCCTGGAAGAGGTACAGCACCTCCACTCAGGCCGGTGCCAGAACCTCGGGTGACCACTGGTGTGTGGTGTTTTTGTGCCAGTTTTAGAATTTGTGAAACTTGTTCAACATTTTCTGCCAGAACCACACAGGCCGGCATTTCGTGCAAAACCGCTGTGGCATCAAAAGCATAAACGCTCAAATCTTCTGCATCTGTCAAAATTTGGTCGGGCTTCAAAAATGATTTGAGCTCTGTTAAAAAGGGCAAAGTCGTCATGAGAAGAACACCTCTCCTGTCGGTCTTGTCGTGATCCGCACATGTTTCAAAAAATATTTTTATCTCACCGCTTCAGTACATGAATATACTTTGAAGATCTGCAATTTGTAGAAACAAAATGTCTCAAACATGAAAAATATTCATGAAAAAGGCTAAAAGAACGGTTTTACCCCTAAAAATCAAGGGTAAAACGCATTCTTGCCTTGACATGCAAATACATCGTTGATTATAATAGGGAAAGTCTATAGTGCAAGGGGTCGTTATGTAACGGCCGAAATATCAACAGCCATATTTTATGGGGGAGAAAAAATAATGGCTAAAGCACCAGCAGCAGCAAAAGCACGCATGAACAAAACGCAAATTCTGGCCGCCATTTCAGAAAGCACTGGCGTCAGCAAAAAAGAAGTCGGTGCTGTCATCGATGAATTGGGTGCCATCATCGGTCGCCACATCGGCAAGCGCGGGGTTGGTGAGTTTGTGTTGCCCGGTCTGCTCAAAATTAAGACCGTGAAAAAGCCGGCTCAAAAAGCCCGCAAAGGCATCAATCCATTCACCAAAGAAGAAGTGATGTTCAAAGCCAAACCAGCCAGCACGCGCGTTCGCGTTCTGCCTCTGAAAAAGCTGAAAGATATGGCTCAGTAAACAACGTATTAAAAGCTACAAATCAAACCCTGTCCGATGGTTTTCGGACGGGGTTTTTTGATGCGTGTGGGAAATTGTTATCGATCTTCAGATAAGGATTTTGAATTATGTGAAAGACCAACGATGGACATAAAAATACGTTTTTAATCCATCAGAGCTCTGAACCCTTCTTTTTTCTTGCCCCTGCAATTGGCGCACGTTATGTTGCCCATATTCTTTTTTCACCTGTGACTTTTGTAAGGATGCCTTCTGTGAACAAAACCACCTTAAAATTATTCACGGATCTGTTGTCGTTGCCTACAGCCCCTTATCGCGAAAATGCCGTTGCCAACTTTGTTCGCGCTTATGCCGAAAAACGCGATTTGCCCGTTAAAGCCGACAAATATGGCAATTTGATTGTGCGTTATACGCATGGCAAAAATCCCAAACCCGTTGCACTTACCGCACACATGGATCATCCCGGTTTTGAAGTGCTTGTTATAAACGGGCGTAGCCTTTATGCCCGCTGGTTGGGGGGGTGTGATCCCAAACACTTTCCCGGCAGCAAAGTCACGCTAATTACCAACGGCAAACAAATTTCAGGTCGTGTGACCTCTGCCCTTCAAGAAGGCAAATGTTTTGAAATTCACGCATCAAAACCTATCTCTGATTCAGAAAACACCTTCGGTTACTGGGGTCTGAAACCCGTTGAGGTCAAAGGCGATATTTTATACACAAAAGGGGCTGATAACCTGGGAAGCTGTGCTGCCATTCTCGCTGTGTTTGATCAGCTTCAACGAAAAAAAGCGGAAGCTGATTTGTGGGGCGTTTTTACACGCGCAGAAGAAGTGGGCCTCATTGGTGCCGGTGGCATCGTGGCTGCACGCACCGTGCCCAAACGCGTGCCGATGATTGTGCTGGAAACCAGCAAAGCCCTGCCCGGCGCTGAAATTGGCAAAGGCCCTGTGATTCGCGTGGGCGACCGGTTAAGCATGTTTGACCCCAAAGTGGAATTTGCCATTCACAGCCTGGCGCAAAACCTTCAGAAAAAAGACCATATTTTTCAATTTCAGCGCCAGCTCATGAGCGGTGGCACCTGTGAAGCCAGTGTGTATGTTCTCCACGGTTTCACCGTGGGCGCACTGGCTTTTCCGCTTGGCAACTATCACAATCAGGGCAAACGCTGGCCTGCTCAAGAATACATCTCCATTTCCGATTCTGACGGCATGATCAAACTTTGCACCGAAATTGCGGTCAATCCCCCATCTGGCGAAACCCGCACACCCATGCGCCAGCGTTTTGAAGACCTGTTCAAACAGCAGGAACAAAAGCTTTTAAAAAAACTGACGATGGACAATAGCCCATAGATGATGGCAAAACCCACTTTAAATTATCACACAGGTTTGCCCCCTGCGATCAACCGCCTGTTGTATGCCAGACCTGTTTTCATCCCATTCAGAAAGACAAAGATTGATGTCCCCAATCCCTGATCCACGCCATATTGCCAACGGTTTTGAAATTCCCAGCGAAGGGTATTGTGATCAGCCCTATACCGTTAAAACAGACGATGGTGCATGGCTGTGTCTGATGACAACAGGCAGCGGACACGAAGGTGAATCGGGCCAGCACATTGTGGCCACACGCAGCAAAGATTGCGGGCGCACATGGTCACCGCTTGTTTCAGTGGAGCCCATCGATGGTCCCGAAGCCTCCTACGGCGTTATTCTCAAAGTATCATCCGGTCGTATCTACGCCTTTTACAACCACAATACCGACAATATCCGCAAAGTTAAAGCCGACAATCCCCCTTACAAAGACGGCTATTGTTATCGCGTCGATTCCCTGGGCCACTTCGTCTTTAGATACAGCGACGACCACGGTCTCACCTGGTCGGAACAACGCTATGATATACCGGTGCGCGATATGGCCATTGACCGCGAAAATGCCGATGGGGGCAAGCTCAAATATTTCTGGAATGTGGGTAAAGCCATTGCCACAACCGAGGCTGCTTATATTTC
>CAXNEV010000031.1:0-15157 GCA_964200925.1 Candidatus Latescibacterota bacterium
GGCTTAATGAAGTGTCGCAGACTGTGGCATTTGATATTAAAACAACCGCGGCCCCCCATTATCGGCGCGTGGTGTTGCAACAGGCCAAAACAAATGGCACACTGGGAGATGTGAAACGGGGGCGCAACATTGGTTTTCACGTGGGGGGCGATGCCATTGGCCGGGCGGCTAAGGGTGTGAATGATGGCAATGGGTTTGTGTTTGTTTCACACATCGGGCAGATTTTTCCGAGCGGTTTTTTGCCGGTTTCAGCGGGCCATGTGCGCAAAGATCGGTTGGTGGACGTGTATCGGCATTCCGATTTGTTTTGTGCGCTGCGCGATCCCGATCAGTTAACCGGCAAGTGCGGGTTGTGTGAGTATAAAACGGTTTGCGGGGGGTGCCGCGCGCGGGCATACGCGGTGACGGGCGATTATCTTGCGGCCGATCCCTATTGTGCCTATGTGCCCAAACGCGCCGAGGGGCAGGTGGTGCATGAAAATGGCAAAGTGATGATGGCAATATAAAGCTGTTTTGCAATGGCAAACATCAGGAGTCTGTGAATGGCAAAAGTAGATGAGCGGATTTTGGGGCAGGTGCTGAATTTGCAGGCATCGATTGATTATCAGGATGGCTCGGTTGTGAGCCAGACGTTGGTTGGCAAACAAACCGGAACAGTGACCCTTTTTGCCTTTGCCAAAGGGGAAGGTTTGAGTGAACATACCGCGCCATTTGACGCGATGGTTTATGTAATAGACGGTGAGGTCGAGATTAAAATTTCGGGCAAACCGCATCACCTCAAAACTGGCGAGGCCATTGTGATGCCGGGCGGTGATCCTCATGCATTACAGGCTATTACCGCCTTTAAAATGCTGCTGGTGATGATCAAATCAAAAAATTAATCGCGCACGAGAATCCAGCCGCGTGCTTTGAGCTGGTTTTTGGTCTGTTCCAATGTGCGACTGGTTAACATGGCGTGAATGTTTTGCCTAATGGTGCCCCACTGTTCATGCAGCGGACAGGGGAAATCGTCGGAGCAATGGGGAATGCCGATGGCGCAGGCGGTAAAAATGTCGAGGCCATCGATCACTTCAACCACCTGAAGCAGGGTAATGCTGGCGGCAGAATGGGCAAGGGTGACCCCACCGCCTGGGCCTTTGTGCGATTGGATGAGGTTGTTGCGCGACAAACTGTGCACAATTTTTGATAAAAAAGGCAGCGGAATGTGCAGGGCCTTGGCGATCTGTTTGACCTGGACGGGGCGGTCTGTTTCTTGAAGGGCAAGATACAGCATAGCGCGTATGCCATATTCACAGGCATTTGAAAAGAGCATGGTGTCCTCGTTTTTGTTTTGCGACAAAAGGATGGTTTTGTCTGAAATATGCCTCGTATGACAGGTTGGTGTCAATCAATTTCAAGTGTTTGTGGAAGGGGGAGGATTATGTTCTGGATGAAAAAGGGTTTGCTGGCCATTGCCGGGTTGCTGGTTTTGGGGACATCTGTGGAAGTATTTGCCAAAGAAATTCAGGTGGGTGGGCAGGTGCGGCCTCGCATGGAATACCTCAATCCATCTGGTGGTGGATATGATGTATGGACATCCATGCGGGTGCGTGCGCAGGTGAAGGCGGTATTGGACAAAGATGTCGATGTGTTTGTTCAGGTGCAAGATGTGCGCATATGGGGTGAAGAGACCAACACATTGAATGATTATCGGGCCGACAATTTTGATTTGCACCAGGGGTATGTGACATTAAATAAAATCCGTGGATCTGGTGTATCGATACGCGTGGGCCGGCAGGAAATTTCACTGGGGGGGCAGCGGCTGGTGGGGGCTGTGGACTGGACGCAACAGGCCCGTTCGATGGATGGTGTGCGCGCCACATTGTCACCTGCATGGGGCAGTGTGGATGTGCTGGGCATTCGGCTTCTGGATACCTCGGCGGCAGGGATCGGGAGCAATGCGTATTTTGGGGGAGTTTATGCCACCGCAAAAGCTTCGGGCGGAACGCTGGATGGATATGGGTTGTACAACCGGGCGTCGGGCGGGGCCAAAACCAATCAATACACATTGGGTGCGCGATGGGTGGGAAAGGCCCGTTCGGTTGTTTATCGGATAGAGGGGGCCTATCAATTGGGCAAACGCGGAGGCAGTGATGTGTCGGCATTTTTGTTTGGTGGGCGTGCGGGCATTCCGATAGGCAAAAGCACAGTGACATTGTGGTATGATTATTTGTCGGGTGATGACAATGCAACCGACGGCAAGGTGAAGGTTTTTGATACCTTGTTTGCGACCAATCACAAATTTTATGGGTATGCCGATGTGTTTTTGAACATTCCTGTACACACGGGCAATCTGGGCTTGCAAGATGTTGCTTTAAAATTTTCAATACCCCTGCGCGAAGGGGTTAAACTGGATGTGGATGGGCATGCGTTTTTTCTGGCCAAAAAAGGCCGTGCATCGGGCAAACATTTGGGCGAGGAAGTGGATGTGACGCTGTCTTACAAATACAGCAATGAAGTGATGGTGGTTTGCGGGGCTTCGTATGTGGCTGCCAAACAGGCATTGGCCGATATTGGGCGGTTGAAAAAAGATCTGAAATTTGCCTATGCGATGATGAATGTGGCGTTTTAATAGATAAAAGCCATGGCGAAAATTCGACTATGCGATCAGAGGCACTCAGAAGGGCAATTGAGAAATGGTCAGTATTTCATTGGTGCAGGTCATCATTGACCTTCGGGATTAAAATTTTTATTGCATTGGGTTGGTATGGATATACTCTTGTTTTCTGGTTATATTGACGATGCACCAGATTGTGGCTATATTAAAGCATCTCATTTGTGGTCACTTCAATTTCGATCAGAGCATGACAATGAAAAATCGTATCGCTGTTAATCCGCAAATTCATTTCGGCAAACCCTGTATATCAGGTACGCGGATTCCTGTGCTGGATGTTCTGGAATTGATCAGCGAAGGAATCTCTTTTGAGGCCATTGTCAAAGATTATTACCCTGATCTTGTGCAAAAAGATATACAAGCCTGCATGCGTTATGCCATCGACGTTTTACAGGCTGAAGACCTTCATATATCTGAATCTGTATGAAATTATTTCTTGATCAGGATGTCTATGCGAAAACTGCTCAGTTGTTAAAAGATCTTAATCACGATGTTTTGACAGCAAGAGAAACAGGCAACGCACAGACGATAGATCAAGAATCACTCGACATTGCGCACCAACAGGATCGGATATTAATCACCCGAGATCGAGATTTTGGAGGTCTTGTCTTTATCACGCACGCAGGTTCTGGCGTTATCTATTTGCGAATGAAACCAAATAATATTCATGCAGTTCATGCAGAACTCGAAAATGTCCTGTTATCGTATCCAGAAACAGCATTGAAACAGGCTTTTATCGTTGTAGAAGCAAGACGTCATCGCTTTAGGAAACTTCAATAAAATTTTACCCCGATCTGGCTAAAATCTCTTGGCGTTATTCGTTTGCTCTGCACATGGCAGGAATCTTCACAACAAACGTCGATCCTTTCCCTTCTTCACTTTCCACACAGACTTTCCCACCCAGCAGTTCCGAAAATTTCTTCGTGATAGAAAGCCCCAATCCCGTGCCTTTTTGCATCGTTGACTCACTGTTGTATTAGAAGCTGTCTTAAAACCCCCGTGAGGGAGCGAGTCGTTTGATCAACAAATGTGTCATGGCAATGTGAATGAATGCTTCGCTATTTCGGGTTAAAACTTCATAGTCCTTTGAGAGACGGCGAAAATTCAACAACCAAGCAAAGGTGCGTTCAACCACCCATCGTCGTTTCACAACCTGAAAGCCTTTCCCGTCTCGTTGAACGACTTCCAGATCAATTTTGTAGGTTTGCTTCAATCCTTGTACCCAAGTTTTTAACTCATCACCCCGATAGCCACCATCGACCCATAGTTTGCGAAGACGCGTCCAACCGGCGGCAAAATAGCGGCGCAGCACTTCCTTCAACCCATCGCGATCTGTACAGTTGGCAGCAGAAACAAAAACGAAAATAATCAGTCCCAAAGTATCCACCAAAAGGTGACGTTTACGCCCGTTGACTTGCTTTCCAGCGTCGTAACCTTTTGATTCACCTTGAGTTGTTGTTTTTACACTTTGACTATCTACACAACCTGCTGAAGCGATCGGTTTGCGTCCTTGACGACAACGTTCTTTTTGTGTCATCGTTTCTTGCGTCTGTTGCCAGATGCCTTGTTTGCTCCACGTATTCAAATATCCATGCGTTATCCGACATTACTTCGGTCCAGGCGCGTTCTTCAACATTTGGAGCCCGGCCCTGATTTCGGCCCACGAGAGATCGGCCGGGGGGATGCGCTGCTGTGCGCTCAGGGCGGCGGCGACGCCTGCGGCCTGCCCGGTGGCGGCGGCGGTTCCCGTCACGCGATAGCTGGAATGGGCGATGAAGTCGCCGCTGATGCATCGACCGGCGAGCAGCAATCCATCAACGTCGCGGGCGATGAGGGCGCGCATTGGGATGTCATAAGGTTTTGATTTGATCTTTGGCTTCGATGTATCTTGTCCCTTGCTTTTTGTCCCGTCGGTGCTGTGGACATCAACGCCGAAGTGTACTGTACATACGCCATCGGGATGGCGGCGACCCTCGATGAGGTCGTCCTGGGTGACGGTATAGCGTCCGTGGATCCGTCGCCCCTCGCGAACCCCGATCTGCTCGCAGGTGGCCACGAGGTTGAAGCCGGACCAGACACCGCCGAGTTTTTGCAGGCCATGAACGACCCTGTGGATTTCGTCCCGGCCCTCGACCGTGGCGCGTGTCAGATCGGCCGCGTCAATGGCAGAGGCGCCGTACTGGTGATTGACCATGAGGGCCATCAGGTTGTCGCGCACCTGGAAAAGTTTGGTTTGCGAATAGGATGGCTCGACCCCGGCGCGCTCGATCTCCGAGCGAAACGCTCGTACCGCGTCGTAATTGACGGTTTCGTAGCGGTGCTGCTCGCCACCTTCCCAGAAGCAGATGTAGGGACCGGCTTCCCGGGTGTCGCGCAGCGCCACAAGCGCCATGTAGGTCATGGGCTGACAGGTCCCTGAGGCGTCTTTGCCCAGGTCGTAGCCGCAACTTGCCAGGGCTGCCAGATCGCCATCGCCGGTTGCATCGACAAAGCATTTGGCGCTCCATGCCTGACGGCCTGACTTGGACTCCGTGAGCACGTGGGTCAGGGTTCCCCCTTCGACGAGGGCGGCAACGACCCGGGTGTGAAGCTGGAAAGCGATGTTTTCTTCTTGGCACATTTCCTCGAGCAGGCGTTTCATTTCCTCGATGTCATAAGTGTACATGTTCGGATCGCGGCCGCCAATGCGCGCCCCTCGCTGTTCGAGGCGCTGTGAGATCTCGCGAGGGATGCCCGGCTGGTCCATTTCGAACATCCAGGCCAACATACCTGCCGTCCACACGCCGCCCAGGCATCCGTGCGCGTCGAACATGCGAACTTTTGCGCCGCTTCGGGCGGCAGACAGCGCGGCGGCCATGCCCGCTGGACCGGCCCCTGCTACGATGACATCGGCTTCTCCTGAAAGCGGAATGCGTTTTTCGGGTTCTGTGATGTATCGGGTTGTCATGGTTGCTCCTCAGATCCTTTGCACTTGGTTTTTGCATTTTAGGCGACGCATATCTCTTCAAACCGATCCGGGTTTGTTGAAGGCATATATACCCCTTTTGTTTCGCGTGCGCAACACCGAACAGATCCCCTGAAGAAAGGCATTTGATCACGGTTGCTTTTGTGGGCGGGCGTGGGTATTATGAAGCGTGCGGATGGTGTACCAATACATTCTTTGAGGGGATCAAGATGAAGATTTTGTCCATACAGGCGGTGATGGTTGATTTGCCGGAAGCGAAACCCAGAACAAAAGCGCGGCGTCCGCGTTGGGGATAAAAAAAGCAGGATGAGAGCCCTGCACATCCTGAAGTGGAATGTGCAAACGTTTAAACGCGCTTTTAACCATCGTCTATTGTCCATTGTTATTGTAAATTCTCTCCCTATGAAACCATCCGTGTTCCGTTATTTACCCATTGTTTTTGCCCTTGTTTTTTTTCTGCAAGGGTATTTTGGGAACACGTTGAAATCCCTCACCTGGGATGAACCCGTGTTTATTGCATCGGGTTATAGTTATCTGGTGCGCCACGATTTTCGACTCAATCCCGAAGCCCCCCCATTATTGCAGCACCTTCAAGCCCTGCCATTGCTGGGTTTGTCCCTTCAAATTGTTCCCTCCCATCACCCCATCTGGCAAAAGGCCGCCCACATCTCTTTTGCCCAGCATTTTGTGCATGCCAACGCCATCCACATTCCCGTCATCACCCAGCGTGCTCGCCTACCCATATTGTTAATAGGCTGCATCCTCAATTATACCATCTATGCCTGGGGACATGGCCTTTACGGCCCTGTCCCCGCTCTTTTTACATCGGCTCTTGCTGCCCTATCGCCCAATCTGCTGGCCCATGCCAAACTGGCCACCACAGATCTGGGGTGTGCAGCCTTCATGTTTTTTGCCGTTTATGCCTTCTGGTGCGCCACCGAAAAAAACAACCGACGCATCTGGATTTTGTGCGGCATCATCACAGGACTTGCCCTGCTTACCAAATACACAGCGCTGCTGCTTGGCCCCATTTATTTAATTCTCGGCGTGTGGTTATGGTGGCGCAAAGACCAACTGCTGATCGACCTGATCAAAGGCGCACTCCTCATAACCGTCATCGCCATTGTCGTCATAGGAGCCGGATTCAATTTTTCCTTCAACCCCATGTTATATATGCATGGCCTGCAAAAAATTTATGCCAATGCCCAGCCCGATTATCAATTTTACCTGATGGGGCAAGTTGCCAGCAAACCCTTCTGGTATTATCACCTTGCGGCTTTTATGCTCAAAACCCCCGTGCCCATGCTCTTTCTCGTCGGGATCGCCACTGGTGTTTTGATTCGCCACCCCCAACATCGCAAAGCCGCAGCATTTCTGCTTGTTCCCGCATTTTTAATGTTAACCGTTTCCTGTTTTGACAAAACCAACCTTGGTTATCGGCGCATTTTACCCGCACTGCCATTCCTCGTTTTATTTTGCGGCCATGCCCTAACCCAGGCCCCCACGCGTTTGCGAACAATTGCCGTAGTTGCCCTCATGATCTGGTCGCTTGCAGAAGCCGTGCGCATTTATCCCCACCATCTGTCTTATTTCAACACCGTTGCCGGAGGTCCTGAAAATGGGCCCTATCTGCTTGATGACAGCAACATCGACTGGGGGCAAGATTTGCCCGGTCTTGCCATCTGGCAACAAACCCATCCCACCGCACAACCCCTCAACCTGCTTTATTTTGGCAACATGCCGCCTGAAATTTATGGTGTCAAAGCAACCGTATTATCGCAGATTGCCGATGACATTCTGACACCCAAACCCGAATATTATGCCATTAGTGCCCACAACCTCGTCTGGTTTCGCAAACTCAAAGCCCAACATGGTTTTGACATCGACTGGCTTTCCAAATACACACCCATCGACCGCATTGGATATTCCATCTACATTTACAAATTTCCAGAATCTGCACAATAATCCCACCAAATAAAAACAGCGGATGCTTCTGCACATCCGCTGTTTTGCTTTCTATCGGCCTCAGCTTACTTCTTCCTTTTTTCCCGCCACTCATCCTTCTGCTGCATGTTCTCCTGTTGCAAATATCCCCGAATTGCTTTGGCCAGGGCAGGTGCTGCTTTGTCGCGGATCAATTTTTGTGCCTGTGCGCGTTGCCTCCGGTATTCTTCAGGGGTTAGCGGTTTGGGCCTGGGGGGTTCAAGCGCCTGGGCAACCTTCTGACCAATATTGGACTCTTCTGTTACCCCTTTGGGCCAGAACCGAATAAATAAATAAAAAGCTACCGTAACGGCCAGCACGCCCGAAAACACCACCAGTAACAACTGCAATTGCATGATAAAAGCCAGCACCAGCACCACGCAGGTGCCTACGGCAATCACCATCAGCGTGATGCTGATAATGCGAAAAATGTGATCCCGCACGTCGGGATTTTTGAGCCGTTGCCAGAACAGTTGAACCACGCGCTTGATCAATAGAGAATCCGCCGATTTGTTATGGCCTGAAGTTGCCCTTAATCCCCCCAGAACAGATTGTGTCCCTGTCCGGGAAACCAGACCAGATCAACACCCATACTCACCACCAGTGACAGCGTATAACCCACAATCATGCCAATAAAAAAGGGTTTGGCGCGGCGGTATAGCGCAATTCCGCCAAAACGCAAAATAATCAGCTTGACCAACCATGTCAAAAACACCGACAAAATGGCGGTGCGCGCCGAATAAAATGTCACCACAGTAAATCCAATGGGATGCAAAGGCCACCACGTCAGACGATATTGACAAAATGTTAAGATCCCCATCACCACAGCGCCAAAGGCTGTAAAAATCATGCGCAACCCATAATGGGTTTCTTTGTTAATATCGCGAATCGACGACACAATGCTGTCGTAATACCGGGGGGCCGCCACCCGAAATTCATAAGACCCAAAATTAAAAGCCCCATCTCGATACCCCAGATAAATGGTAATCAACGCCGCAGCAACCAGCGAAGCCAAAAACGCAAACGCAATGGTCAGTCCCATAAATCGCGCCCGCGACCCCAAACGCCCACCCAATCGCGCTGCATGAGTGGCGCCGGGCATGGTAAAACACTTGCCATTTTGATACGTACTGCCCACCAGATGATTCATCGCAATCGTTCCCGGCTCCAGAGAATTTGGAGGGGCAAAACTCATAATCCCCGTGCCCAAACTCGGCGATTCCAAAAACACCAGCCCTGTCATGGCCACAATTTTGGCAAACCCGGTGTAAAAGACAAACCAGAACAGCGTGACCATCACCGACCAAAATAGGCTCATGCCGCCTTGAAACAACCACAGCACCATATAAATCGAACAGGCCAAAAAAGCAAACAACGCCGACCGATACGACATCAACTCATTTTGATCATCTAAATGTTTAATACGATAAAAGGCCTGTTGAAACACTTGTTTTAAATGATTGCGCGCAATCCACAAACCCCACAGACAAAACACGATAAATCCACCCAAAGCTTGTTCTCGCGTGCCAGCAAATTCGCCCAACCCTTCGGCAAAACCCGTGCGGTTGGTCACCCCAATTTGCAACCAGGTGACCACCCAAAACACCCAGATCGAAAACAAAATCTGGAGATCTGTAAAATAGGCAAATCCCACAATCAGAAAATTGATGCGCCCAAACATCGATGGCACATACCGCCCCAGCGAAATATTGTAGTTTTGAATGCCCAGGGTAATCACCGGAAAACCGGGTTTGAAATACCCGATGATATACCATAGCACAATCAATGCCGGAATGGCAAATCCCACCCAGAACAGGGGCTGTTTCATATACGCCGGAAACCCTTTGGGCCCTGAGGTTTCGGCCAGTTCTTCGGCCACAATGGCAAAGGGAAATGCCAACCGCTCTTGTTCAACCCATTGCCGACGCAACATCGCGGCCAATGCCACACATCCCACCCCAATGGCCCCAAGAAAACTCAACCACCAGAATGTGGGGCGCAACCAGATCATCCATGGAATCGTGCCATTTCTCGGCAAACCCTCATAAAACCAGGCCAGGTGCTCGCCGGCATCTTCAACCACCAGCCAGGGTTTCACCAGGCCAAACACATACTCTTCCCACAGATTTTCAGGTGTGGCCATATAGTGCATAATGGCAAAGGTTGCCAGCACGCGGCCCAGCAATTCATTGATATACACACTGACATACCCAACGCCAAAAACAAAAATCAACTCCCATGGTTTTAAGCTTACACCCAACATGCGCAGCACCGGATTGACCACAAATACCAGAATCAGAAAGGGCATCAACACCCCCATGCCAATCATGCCTTCTACCAGTGAAATGGTGTGCATGTAATGGATGGTATAGGGAATGAGGGTATTCATACCCACCGTAACCAGCACGGCTATGGCAATGGCCCACCACGCCGACCGATCCGGGTCAGCAACACTTTCTATCCCTTGCAAATCGTCCGGTTTAACCACCACAAAAACTCCAAAACAAAAAATCAGCAAATTTGCGAGTGCGCAAAGCGGCAAGATTCCCGAATCAACGGGTGCCGCAGGCCAGTTCCCGAAGAGAACACACCGCAGGTGTCTCGTTGATCACGAGCGAAGCGAGTCATCGCCCATTCGCCCATTCGCCTATTCGTCTGGCACATCAATTGCGACATAGAATAAATACAGCAATCAGGGCACTCAAACTGAATATTTAACTCGTTATTTTTCAATATAAAAAACAAAATCACCCCCCTGATGAAATCTGCAAAACATTCCCCCAGGAGGAAAAAATGTCTCCCAAAGCCATCCAGAGCCTCATCGACATGTTTGGTGTTGAACACGGCCTGCAAATTCTCAACCTCTTTACAGCACCTGAAGATGCCGATATGACTTTGCGCTACCGCCAGACATCCCCTGTTCGGCAACGCCCCGGCGATTTGATTCGCGATGTGACCTTGCCGCCAGAAATTCCATACCATAAATAAAGACAATATCTGTCATCCAATCACAAACAGACAAAGGTCCTCACAGGCTTTTGCCTATTTTGTTATACCCCACTCAAAAATTCACGCACGCTAAAATACCGCTCTCCCGAATCGCAAATCACGGTCACCACCCGCTTACCAGGCCCAAGAACACGGGCCACCTGCAAAGCGGCAAACACATTGGCCCCGGCAGAAATGCCCGCCAAAATGCCTTCTTTGCGACTCAATTCACGCGCCGTGGTTATGGCATCTTCATCATGAACTTTTACAATCTCATCGATCACATCGCGATTGAGCACCGATGGCACAAACCCCGCCCCAATGCCCTGAATGTTGTGCAAACCCGGCTTGCCGCCAGACAAAACAGGCGATTTGCTGGGTTCTACAGCCACAATGTGAACCGCGCCCAATTCGGCCTTTAACACTTCGCCTACACCCGTTAGCGTGCCGCCAGTGCCCACACCGACCACAAACGCATCAAGCCGCCCTTCTACTGCATCTAAAATTTCGCGTGCCGTGGTTTTGCGGTGCATGTCGGGATTGTTCGGATTGTCAAACTGCTGTGGCATAAATGTGGTTTCAGGGGATCGCGCCACAATTTTTTGCGCTTCAGAAACGGCCCCTGCCATATCTTCCCCGCCGGGTGTGAGCACCAGTTCAGCACCATAACTTTCGAGCAAATCGCGCCGTTCCCGGCTCATGGAATCGGGCATAGTCAAAATCAGCCGATATCCCCGCGCAGCAGCAACCATGGCCAAACCAATGCCCGTATTGCCACTGGTGGGCTCCACAATGGTCATTCCGGATTTTAATTGGCCCAAACGCTCTGCAGTTTCTATCATAGACAGGGCAATGCGGTCTTTGACTGTTCGCCCCGGATTTTGCGACTCCATTTTAACCAGTATTTCCGCCATATCAGGGGTTGGCAATCGATTCAACCGCACCAGCGATGTTTGCCCAATCAAGCGGAGGTAATCTTCGACAATCACATTGGCAATCGGCATACCATTCCTTTCTTAAAATACACCACAGATTTATGCAATATAAAGGAGACAGAGACCCCGATCAACCCCTTTAATCCTTTTGGGTTATATCATTGCCATAGTTGACAGGGTTTGAAAGGCTGCCTAAATTTGATCATGCAAATCAAAATGAAACCTGAAAATGAATAGAGAAGCAAAAAAGGAGAAAATCCTGTTTGGTCTCGGTGTGATGACTGGTCTTCTTTCCGTTTTCTATTTTCTTTTCTCCAAATATTCTCTCGGAGTCATTGGATGTTGAGCAGGTTATTCATCAAAAAACAAACAGGTCCACGCCTGAGTCCATTGGCGCGCACCCTGCTCAAATTGGCCGACATGAACATGAGCTCGGCCAATTGTACGCTCACACAAACAGCTCAGGGTGAAATCGATCCCGAAGATCTGGGCCGCGTTTTATTTTTTAAATCTGATGGGCGATTGTTGATCCAGGACCGCGCCATTTATGTCACCATACCCGATGGCATTAAAGCAGACAAAACCACTCATTTTAACGGCAATGGTGACATCGTATCGCTGTGGTTTCTCTACGACCATGTGCCGCGCATTCTGGAATGCCATGTAGATGAACGCATTCATTTTCCGCCAGAAATTCTGAAGCAATTAGATCCCAAAGTCGGCATAGGTTACAAACTCACCCCCACAACCGACATCTCCAAACAAGACAAACGCAGTTCCCTGCGTTTTTCACACCTGCCCGGTGAGGGGGTATTGCCTGTTTATTCACAAGTTCTGTTTGACCTTTATATCTGCAACACCGACCAACGATATCCCGAAGAAGGCGCCATTTTGCCATCCCTCGACAATTTGGGCTTGCTTTTGCCGGACACAAAAAAATCGGCAACACCTTCAAAATTCGTGGCCGAAGACCTCGTGCGCGATTTCAAACAGGCCATGTGTACCAACCCTTCTGAAAACCGCAATGTCCATATCAGCAAACCTTTTTTTGAGGAAAAACACAATCGCGCCATTTTGCTCGAATTGGGTTATTCCGGTGTTTTGGGGCTAGGCAATGAAGAATTGGGGCGCAACTTGCACATCAAAAAGCCCCTGATCGCACGCACCAAAGACCGACGCGATCCCCACTATCTGACCCTGGGAGATATTTTGGTACTGCACTATGGAACGCGCAACACACTGGACGGCCATTATCAGTATGCAGAACTCATTGCAGAAATTGCCAAGGGTGGTTTGGAAAACCTCACGGTTCGCCCTCTAATGAACCTGCGCGAAGAACAGGGACTCTGGGTTCCTCTGGCCGATTTTAGTGTGAATGGGGCACGTTTTGGTTGTTCACACGAATTTTTATCCTACATTCTGGGAAAAAATTACACACGCCATACAATCGAAGAACAAATCGACCTGTTGCAAACACGGGTATTGCGTTTGAATTTTTATCCAAAACTTCGATTCAATCGGGAAACCGATATCTATCGCCCGGAAATGCCCCAGCGCATATCGATTTTGGGGAAAATTGTGCGTTGTGAAATAGAATGGGAAGATGAAGAAGAACAATGGGGAGGAAAAATCGTATGGGCAGGAGTTAAATTCATGTATGATCCCACAGAGTATTCCAGAGATGATTACGAATATACCCGGTGGGAAATGATTCGCGTATTTAAAGAAAATCGATACTTCAAATCCGTCCACAAATCTCTAAACGGATTGATTGCCTACCTCGAAAGCCAATCCAAAGACGTTGCCTCTTAAAAAACAGCAGGCCACTTTTTTGGATCATAAACACTCAACCACAAATCCCCCTGAAGTCCCATTTAAAAAGGGGGACTTCAGGGGGATTTGTCAAAGGCGCAGCGAATTGTCGCTGCGCCTTTGGTGATTAATCCTGTGCAAAAGACTGTACTTCGCCAGAGAAAAACGCAACATTTTTTCCTACGAAGTCTGCCACGCGCCGTTCCGTAATCATGCCAAATTGGCGGGCGGTAAGCACATTGAGCAGGTCAAGCCCCTTTTCAAACCCATACTTGCGAAATAGCTCCTCTGAGTGGTCGCGCATCATGCGGTCTCCTCTGAACAGGATCAAATGAACATCGGCGGCGGATTCGCAATTGCATCCCTGCGCGAAAAAACCATCGCCGGATTTAAGTGGTCAAAATTGGTCACTACAAAGCGCAAAAAAACGCGCACAAACCCTATTCTGTCAATCACCTCCATCGCTATAGGTCAAAGCCTGATACGAACGCGTCATAAAAAACAACAGATCTTTTTCGGCAATATCTTTTGAATGGGCAGAACGGGGCAAAACAATATTCCCCGTAAGGGGGGCCACTAAAAACAGATGCACCCCATTTTCACTTGATGTGATCGGATCAACAACGTCCTGTGAAATCATATTGCCCTCCTTGGCAATGCTCTGGTATTAATTGATACTTCACAGTTAAGTTATCGGACAGATCACAAAAAGCTTTAAGCAATTTTTTTCCATTTTAAAATCCAATCAAAGCGAATCGGCCAACCAAAAAAAAGGCTGGCGCACCGGAAACAACACATCCAGAACCTGCGCCAAATCGCGCTCTTTGTCCAACAGATAATCCGCCATAGACACAACCCCCATTACCCCCTTCACCCATATCCTTTCAGGCAAAACCACGCGCCAACCCTGTGCCAGAGGTTGGCCAAAAGTGACCTGCTGTCCATCATTTGCAAAACCAAACAGATGATCTCCCACGCGCAATTCCACAACCCCGATCCATCTGGCCTGATACATCCGCTGGGTGAGCACCCCCTGCATCTGTTGCATCATTTTGGGTATATTCAGCACCTTGACAAGCAATTCGGCATCTTCCTCGACAGTCATGCGTGTGCCATCAGACACAACCGCCTGCATCAACCGATTATCAGGAGGCAAATGCAAAACCATCTTTTTGCACCCGTGCTGATGTGAAAAATTGTGCAACCCATCGAGCAAATGCCTCGCATCTTGAATAGAAATCGCTGCGGCTTCGTAAATGGCCAGGACATGTCGATCCCAGCACACGCGTGCAAAAGCTTTGTGTTCCATCACCAAACAGGCATCGTCTTGTGCACAAAATCCCAACAATTGATCGTTGCACCGCAAAAGAGGTGCCGGATGTGTTGTTTTCAAAATCCAATGCCAGCGATCCGCATCAACCAGCGCACTTCCAACAGGCCGTTCACAACCAGATAAACCAACCAGCCTATCAACATCTTCAAATGTCGCCAAAAGCAATGGCCTGCTATCCAAAAAAGGCACAACAGCGATGTCAACAACAGCGCGAACATAAGCTGGCACAAACCCAAACCGCGTATAAAACCCGGCATCACCGGCCAGATGCAACATCACAATACCCTGTGTTTGTGCCCAGTTCATGGCCGCTTCTATTAAGGCCGTGCCAATACCACACCTGCGGTGTGCGGCATCCACAACCAGCATGGCCACAACACCGCCAGAAACCATTGCCCCATCCATGACAAACGTGCGACGCGCCAGCAAAACATGCCCCACAATTTTGTCCTGGATCACCGCCACCCATGACTGTGCTGTCGTTTGTG